>VBAU01000037.1:15431-28445 GCA_005883855.1 Bacteroidota bacterium | reverse complement strand
TTACGGCGGCGGGATTGGTTTTATGGGATTTGATGGCAGTTGCAATCATGCAATCATGATCAGAACATTCTTAAGTAAGAACAATACGTTGATCTACCAGGCAGGAGCCGGCATCGTTGCGGCAAGTAATCCTGAGAGTGAATTGCAGGAGGTGAATAATAAATTGGGAGCGTTGAAGAAGGCAATTGAAATGGCAACTACTCTCTAGATCCTTCGCTTCGCTCAGGATGACAAAACAAAAGAACAATGAAAATCTTAGTATTCGATAATTACGATTCATTCACCTACAACCTGGTGCACCTGGTTGAACACATACTGCATCTAAGGGTGGACGTGCATCGTAATGATCAGATCCCTTTGGAAAAAGTGAAGGAGTATGATAAAATCATTTTATCACCGGGACCAGGCATCCCCAAAGAGGCGGGCATGTTGTTACCCTTAATAAAACAGTATGCGTCATCAAAGTCCATCCTGGGTGTATGTTTGGGCCACCAGGCAATTGGAGAAGCGTTTGGCGGGAAGTTGACGAATTTGAGTACAGTTTATCATGGGGTGGCGACGCGTGTGAGAGTTGTTAGTCCGGAGTTAATATCCGTGAGTCGAGAGTCGTCAGTGGAGAAAAGTGATCCCGATAGCTATCGGGAGTCAAATGTGAAAGAGACTAGCAATTCACGTTTCACGTCTTACGTCCCACGAAACCTGTTTGAGGGATTGCCTGAAGAGTTCGAAGCCGGCCGCTATCATTCCTGGATAGTTTCGGACGAAAATTTTCCCAAGGAATTGGAAGTAACAGCACGAGATGACAATAATTACATTATGGCGTTGCAACATAAAAGTTTTGATGTACAAGGTGTGCAATTTCATCCTGAGAGTGTGTTGACGCCGGTTGGAGAAACTATTGTTCGCAATTGGTTGAGGACATAGACACAAAGACGCGAAGTCATAGTGAAGACATTTTACCGTCTTTGCGCCTTCGTGGCAAATTAAAAGAAAATGAAAAAAATTCTACAATACTTATTCGAGCACAAAACGCTTAGCCGCGATATGGCTAAGGAAGTTTTGGTGAATATTGGTAAAGGTGTATACAATGAACATGAAGTAACTGCTTTCATGACGGTTTATCTCATGCGCAGCATTACCATTGAAGAACTGCAGGGCTTTCGTGAAGCTTTGCTTGAACTTTGTGTTCCCGTTGATTTGAATGGTTATGATGTGATCGATATTGTTGGTACCGGTGGCGATGGAAAAAATACTTTTAATATCTCAACGCTTAGTTGTTTTATCGTTGCTGGCGCCGGCCAGAAGGTAGCCAAGCATGGAAATTACGGAGCATCCTCGATAAGCGGTGCATCGAATGTGATGGAGCAAGTGGGATATAAATTCAAAAATGACAAGGAGAAGTTGAAGAAAGAAGTCGATGAGGCTAATATTTGCTTTATGCATGCTCCCATGTTTCATCCTGCATTAAAGACAGTAGGACCGATCAGGAAGAACTTAGGAATGAGAACTTTTTTCAACATGCTGGGGCCTATGGTCAATCCCGCCGCTCCGCGGTTTCAACTGGTAGGTGTATTTAGCCTGGAAATGGCAAGGATCTATAATTACCTGCTGCAGCAAACGCAGAGCTCATTTACCATCATTCATAGTTTGGATGGTTATGATGAGATTTCGCTGACAAATGACACGAAGGTTATCACAAACGACGGAGAAAAGATCATGACCCCCGAAGAGCTGGGAAAGAGAATGGTGGACCCGTCAGATATTCATGGCGGCAACAGTGTGGAAGACGCAGCAAAAATCTTTGTCAGGATTTTGAAGGGTGAAGGCAGCTGGGCACAGAACGCTGTAGTATTGGCCAACGCAGCCATGGCTTTGCACTGCACAGGTGAATATAAAAATTACGATGACGCATATCATGCAGCGGTGGCGAGTTTGGAAAGTGGGAAGGCGAATGAAGCATTGAAGAAGTTAATCTCTTTGCAGTAAGGTAATTCCGGGGCGCGGGATAATATGAATATTCTGGAACAAATAATTGAGTACAAGAGGTCTGAAGTCAGAAGACGGAAGTCGGAGGCTAGCATTTCCAAATTGGAGACAACTTCGTATTTCAATAGAACGTCGTTGTCTTTAAAGGAATCGCTTCAGAAAGGAGACAGGAGTGGAATCATCGCCGAATTCAAAAGGAGATCGCCATCAAAAGGAATTATTAATGCTAAGGCGAGTGTTATCGAAGTAACGACTGCATATACGGAGAACGGCGCATCAGGTCTGTCGGTATTAACGGATGAAAACTTCTTTGGAGGAAAAAACGAGGATTTAATCAAAGCGAGAATAAACGAAGTACCCATATTGAGAAAGGACTTTGTGATTGACGAGTACCAAATCATTGAGGCAAAGAGTATCGGTGCTGATGTAATATTACTTATCGCTGCGTGCCTGACACCGGCAGAAGTGGAGCGATTAAGCAAGTTTGCTAAGAACCTCGGTTTGGAAGTGCTGCTCGAATTGTATGACGAAAGGGAATTAGGACATATTTGTGATCAGACCCAATTGGTTGGGATCAATAATCGTAACCTGAAAACTTTTGAAGTGAATATCGAACAGAGCCTGAAAATGGCGGAGAGAATCCCAGCCGATAAAATAAAAATAGCAGAGAGTGGAATTCATTCAGTGGACGATGTTATGGTGTTCCGGGAAAACGGATTCAAAGGATTTCTGATCGGCGAATTGTTTATGAAAAAGTCGGACCCGGCGATTGCTTTTGCTGAATTTGTAAATGCTCTTCGAATGATGCCGCCAAAGGCGGAAAGCAACCAACAATTCAAGCAATTTCTCGGCGGGGATAAAAATGCGAGTGAAGGTATGTGGGGTCACCATGCCGTCGCAATTGGAGGCGATGGATGAAATGGGTGTCGATCTGGCGGGTTTCATTTTTTATTCAAAATCTCCGAGGTACATGGTCGAAAAGATTCCCGCCGATTACCTGCGAAAGTTTAAAGGAAAAATTGCCAAGGTTGGAGTTTTTGTAAATATGCCTTATGAAGAATTGATGAGAACAGTGGAGAACTACCGGTTGGACATGGTGCAGTTGCATGGCGATGAGATTCCGAGGTATTGTGAGCAAGTGGCAAATTACATCACGGTCATTAAGGCGTTCAGGTTGTCTGATAATGACCCAATTGAATGGATGGCGAAACCTTACGAGGAGGCTTGTGATATGTACATGTTCGATACCTTGGGTGCTGGCTATGGTGGCACAGGAAAAAAGTTTGATTGGGATGTGTTGAAAAACTCTACCATTGGTAAACTATTTTTTTTGAGCGGCGGAATTGAACCGGGTGACGAAGACAGATTGAAGTTGTTTGTAAAAGAAGAGATCGCGAAGAAAATATTCGCGGTGGATATCAACAGCAAATTTGAGACTAGCCCCGGAGTGAAGGATTTGGCCAAAGTAAAGGAGTTTGTAGAGAAGTTGAAGAGGTGAGGAAGTCAGTGGTGAGTCGTGAGTAACGAGTGATCAGTAATTAGTAATTAGAAAAATGAGGACCGCAAAACAGATAGAAAACTCAGCGCATAAGAGTTACGCCTCGCCGAATGATCAAGGCTACTATGGAAAGTTTGGTGGCGCGTACATACCCGAAATGCTTCATCGTAACGTGGAAGAACTGAGGTCGAGGTACCTCGACATTATTTATGAGGAAGGTTTTCAAAAAGAATTTCGCGAATTGTTGAAGGATTACGCGGGGAGGCCAACACCTTTATATTTTGCAGGGCGGCTGAGTGAACGATACGGAGCAAAGATATTTTTAAAACGGGAAGATCTTTGCCATACAGGTGCGCATAAGATCAACAATACGATTGGACAAATTTTGCTGGCGCAGCGACTCGGTAAGAAAAGAATTATTGCGGAGACGGGGGCCGGTCAACATGGAGTCGCAACTGCAACCGTGTGTGCATTGAAGGGCGTCGAGTGCATTGTGTACATGGGTGAAAAGGATATTGAGCGACAGGCGCCCAATGTGGCGAGAATGAAGATGCTTGGAGCTACGGTGATTCCTGCTACAAGCGGGAGTAAAACCCTTAAGGATGCTACCAACGAAGCGATCCGTGACTGGATCAACAATCCAAACGATACTCACTATATTATTGGCAGCGTGGTGGGACCACATCCATACCCCGACATGGTGGCGAGATTTCAATCCGTGATAAGTGAAGAAATCCGGTGGCAGCTAAATGAAAAGACCGGCGGTGAAATACCAACGCATGTGATCGCTTGTGTTGGAGGCGGAAGTAATGCCACGGGCGCGTTTTATCATTTCCTGGACGAACCTTCTGTGAGGCTTATCGCCGTGGAAGCGGCAGGGCAGGGCCTGGACACCGGTTACAGCGCTGCGACGACTGCACTTGGTCGCCCGGGCATTTTACACGGAAGTAAAAGCCTGGTGATGCAAACTCAGGATGGCCAGGTCACGGAGCCGCACAGTATTTCGGCGGGACTAGATTATCCTGGCATCGGGCCTTTGCCTGCATATTTGTTTGACAGCGGACGTGCCAAATTTCTAAGCGCAACAGACCAGGAAGCGCTTGAGGCCGCATTTGAATTAGCAAAGTTGGAAGGGATTATTCCCGCATTGGAAAGTGCACATGCGCTGGCGAAACTCAGATATCTCTCCGCGGTTGCCCTCTCTCCTCGAGCGGAGATCGCAAAGCAAGATGAGGAATTTTTGTTTGACAGGGATTCAGTAGTCATTATTTGCTTGAGCGGGAGAGGTGACAAGGACATGGCAGCATACATGAAGAAAATGGAAAATGAAAAATGAAAAACGCAAGAGTGATACTTTATTTGTCGATTTTCACGCTGATTGCGTGCAATCGCAAACCATTTGTCGATCACAAACTGAAGTTTGAAAAGATTTCGGACAATTGTGAAAATCTCAAGCCGTCTTTTCGAATGGTTTCGAATGTGGCCGGCGAGCGATATGAATTTGAAAGATGCCTCGGCGCAAATTTTACAAAAGATATGCTGAATCTATCGAGGCAGGGTGATACCGTACTCGTGCGTTTTCAAAGTGGAGGCAGTCAGCAAGTCTTATACAAAATCACGCTCGATGTAGACAGTTATCCCAGGTATAATTTCATCACAATAGATGGAGAGACGTTCCAGGTAATTCCCTCAAATTAGGTATGAAGAGAATAGATGAATTATTCAAAAAGAAGAAAGACAAGATACTCAACATGTATTGCACTGCAGGATTTCCCCATTTAGAAGACACCTTGAACGTGATGAAAGCATTGCAGGAAAACGGTGCAGATATCATAGAATTGGGAATGCCGTACAGCGACCCGCTGGCTGATGGACCCGTGATACAGCACAGTAACACGGTGGCATTGCAAAATGGGATGACTATAAAAAAACTTTTTGAACAGTTGAGTGGTCTTCGAAAACCAAACTCCGCTTTATCGGACGGGAGCATTGCAATTCCAGTTTTACTAATGGGATATATGAATCCAATTTTACAATACGGGTTTGAAAAGTTTTGTTCGGATGCGTCGACTCTTGGGGTCGATGGATTGATTATTCCCGATCTGCCGGAATATGAGTATGAAACTGAGTACGGATCTACCATTAAAAAATATGGATTGGATTTCGTTTTCCTGGTGACGCCGGAAACGTCGGAAGAAAGAGTAAGGAAACTGGATCAACTTAGTACGGGGTTTTTATATGCGGTGTCATCGTCTTCTACCACCGGAAAAGACCAAAACATGACCGATGTAAAAAAACATCTGCAGAACCTGAAGCGCTTAAAGCTTAAGAACCCTATACTCGTTGGGTTCGGAATTAAAGACAAACAAAGTTTTGACGCTGCCTGTGAAGACGCAAACGGTGCGATCATCGCAACAGCCTTTATAAAGGCACTCGAAGGAGCTGACGACATCGGGAAAACAACAAAAAACTTTTTGAATGCATCCTAATGCCAATTCCAAAAACAGAGTTGTTATCATAAAATATAATGCTGGGAATATCCAGTCTGTTCTTTTTGCGTTGGAGAGAATCGGCGTTGAAGCAGAAGTGACTGACGATACAAAAATCATTCAATCGGCTGACCGGGTTATTTTTCCGGGGGTGGGTGAAGCCAGTACAGCTATGCATTATCTAAAGGAAAGGGGGCTTGATACATTAATCAAACGTCTCAAGCAGCCGGTTTTGGGAATTTGTTTAGGGATGCAGTTAATGTGCAGGTACTCCGAAGAAAATGCCACGGATTGTCTAGGAATATTTGATGAAAAAGTGAAAAAGTTTCGAGTCCAGAGTTCGGAATTGAAAGTACCTCAAATTGGATGGAATAGCATTTCTAGTTTGAAAACGACTTTATTCAGTGGTGTGATGGATAACAGCTTTTGTTATTTTGTTCATAGCTATTATGCATCGATTGGTGAGCATACGATAGCGACGACAAACTACGATCAACCTTATAGCTCTGGGTTGCACAGGGATAATTTCTACGGAGTGCAGTTTCACCCCGAGAAAAGTGCCGAAGTGGGAGAGCAAATTTTGAAAAACTTCCTGGCGTTGTGAGAACCGCTATGTTTGTTTTGACACCCAAAAATGATCACGAGGCCGGAATGATCCGGTATGATAATCGAATATGGAAATTATACCTGCAATAGATATCATCGACGGGAAATGCGTACGACTGGAACAGGGCAATTATGATAAGGTGACGCTTTATCACAACGAACCACTGGAAGTGGCAAAGCGGTTTCAGGATGCGGGATTAAAGCGGCTGCATCTTGTAGACCTGGATGGAGCAAAGGCAGGTGCAGTGAAGAATTGGAAAGTGCTTGAAAGCATTGCGGGAAAAACTTCGCTGATCATCGATTTTGGAGGAGGAATAAAAAATCAAAAGGATGTTGAGATTGTTTTTAATTCCGGCGCTGCATTGACTACGGTCGGGAGTATTGCCGTGAAAGACGAAGAAGAATTTACAAAATGGTTGATCAAATTCGGGGCGGACAAATTTTTATTGGGCGCCGACGTGAAAAATGAGAAGATTGCAGTGAGCGGCTGGCAGGAAACAACCGAGGTGTGGATTTATGATTTTATCCAGAAATACCTGGACCATGGCGTGAAGCAGATTTTTTGCACAGATATAAGCAAAGATGGAAAAATGGAGGGGCCAGCGGTTGACCTGTATAAAAACATCACCTCAAAATTTCCTGATGTATTTTTTGTAGCGAGCGGTGGGGTAACTTCTTTAAGTGATTTGGAAAAGCTCAAGGAAATTGGGTGCAAAGGGGCGATCGTTGGCAAGGCAATTTATGAGAATAAGATCTCACTGCAAGATCTGCATTTATTCAGTATTCAATAAAATAGCATTCAAGTGCTAACTAAGCGCATCATACCATGCCTGGACATCAAAGATGGTCGCACTGTAAAGGGCACCAACTTTATAAACCTGCGTGATGCCGGAGATCCCGTCGTGCTGGGCGCGCTGTATGGTGTTTCTTGATATAACGGCAACGATTGAAAAAAGAAAAACTCTAAGCAAATTGGTTAATCGAATTGCACACCATATCAATATTCCCTTTACCGTGGGTGGAGGAATTAGTAGTGTGGAAGACGTGAGCATTTTGCTACAAAACGGGGCCGACAAGATTTCAGTAAACACTTCCGCGTTCAAAAACCCACAATTAATAAATGACCTTGCCAATGAATTTGGAAGTCAATGCGTGGTACTGGCGATTGATGCAAGGCAGGAGGAAGACGGAGAATGGTATGTGTATTTAAACGGAGGACGGACAAAAACCAACAGGATTTGTTTCGACTGGGCAAAGCACGGCGTGATGCTCGGCGCCGGCGAAATTTTGCTAACCTCCATGAACCACGACGGAACCAAACAGGGATTTGCAATTGATATTACGAAGCAATTAGCTGAAAACCTGCCTGTGCCTGTAATTGCATCAGGTGGGGGAGGCTCTATGCAACATTTTGTGGATGTTTTTGAAAGCGCCAGCGCTGATGCGGCACTCGCCGCCAGCATTTTTCATTTTAAGGAAGTGGCCATTCCAGAGTTGAAATTGTTTCTAAAGAGGAAAAACGTCGACGTCAGGCTGTAGGCGTTGGGGTGTTATTGAGGATTTGAAACGATATTTGCAAACGGAAGAAATCCATCGTCTCTGTGTATGTGTACATTTTTATAGTGGTCATTTTGTCTGCAGTTGCATTGTGGTTGTTCCAGTACATGAATCAAAAAAGAAAAATAAGACAGGAGGAAATGCATGAGAAAAAGAGAAAACAATTCGAAGAATTATTAAAGCGGATTAGAAATGGGAATCAAGCCGATGCGGGACAAGCCGCACAAGAGAGTGACACAACGAAAGCTGAACAGGATTGCAAAAGCCGGTACCATTAAAGTGAACTGATTATTCTAAACAACTTTTTTTAGGGAGTGGAGTATGAAAATCGATTTTAAAAAATATTCGGATGGCCTGGCACCCGCGATTATCCAGGATCATAAAACGCAAAAAGTCCTGATGCTCGGTTTTATGAACGATGAGGCTTTGCAAAAAACGATGCGGGAAGGAAAAGTGAGTTTTTATAGCCGGAGCAAGAAAAGACTCTGGACCAAGGGGGAGGAGAGCGGAAATTTTCTGCTTTTGAAAGAGGTAATGAGTGATTGCGACGATGATACCCTGCTGATCAAGGCGGAGCCCACAGGCCCGGTGTGCCATACCGGGGCCGATACCTGCTGGAGCGAAAAGAATCATGCCGAAGATTTCTTGAGCTACCTCGAGCATATCATTGAGCTTAGGCGAAATAGCGACGACGAAAAGTCGTATGTACGTCAATTATTTAAAACAGGAATAAATAAAATCGCTCAAAAAGTAGGTGAGGAGGCGGTTGAACTGGTGATCGAGGCAAAAGATGTTAATAATGATTTATTTTTAAATGAGGCTTCCGATCTTCTTTTTCATTTTCTAATTTTGTTGCAAGCCAGGGGCTTTAAGATGGACGATGTGATCCGCGTTTTAAAAGAAAGACACCATAAATAATATGAAAACATTTTTTATAGGTTTATTCCTATTGCCATTGTTTGTTTTTTCCCAGACCAATAATGGTTTCGTGCTTACGGGTGCTGTGACCGGCTTCCCGGAGGGCACAATGGTCAAGCTGATCAATGGAAATGATAACAGCGATATGGCTGCGACCAAGATCGGGGGTGGAAAATTCATGATCAAGGGTTCCGTCGATGAGGCGCAGCTTTGCAAGCTCGCTATTGGCAACGAAAACCCTCAATACATTTATGTTGAGAACAAGAAAATAACCGTCACAGGCAGCAAAACCGATCTGCAACATCTGAAAGTCACAGGCTCTGCCTCTCACCAGGATTTTATGACTTTCCAGAAAGTTTTTACACCATTGATGAGTTCTCTAAATGTAACCGCTGCGGCAATAAATAAGGCCGCCGATAAACCGCAATATGATGCGCTCATGAAAACCTATGATTCACTAAAAGCTTCCATACAAAGTGAAATCGACAAATTCCTTAAGACTAAACCCAAATCGATCATATCGCCATTTATGCTGTTTGTTACAGCCGACTTGTATGATGATCCTATGTTGTTAGAGAAAAGATACAACACGCTCGACGCACCTGTAAAGAATTCAGCAATAGGAAAAAATCTTTACTCTTACATACAATACAATAAGGTTGGCGCCATAGGAACGCCGGCTTTAGATTTTACCCAGCCGGATACTTTAGGCACGGCGGTTAGCCTGTCGTCTTTTCGTGGCAAGTATGTGCTCGTTGATTTTTGGGCAAGCTGGTGCGGACCATGCCGGGCAGAAAATCCGAACGTGGTTGACAATTATGCCAAGTTCAAAGAAAAAAATTTTACGGTCCTTGGGGTGTCACTTGACAGGCCGGGGGGAAAAGATAACTGGCTAGCCGCTATTCATAAGGATAATCTCACATGGACGCATGTCAGTGATCTGCAATTTTGGAACAATGCAGCAGCGCAATTATACCGGGTTAGTAGTATTCCCTTCAATATGCTGATCGATCCGAGTGGGAAGATCATTGCCAGGAATCTTCGCGGTGATGCGCTGCGCACTAAGCTTTGCGAAGTGCTGGGGGGATGCAACTAATGCTTCAATTTATAATAGCATTAAGAAAAAATGTCTCTGAAAAATCAGAGACATTTTTTTTATGGTTTGCACGTCATTTAGTTGATGTCCTTGCTATCTTTCAGCTTGTCGATCATGGTTTGCACGCTTGATTTTTGTCCATCCGGCGTTAATGGCAAGGCCTGCTCGGCGTATTTCAACGCAGTTTTATAATCGCCGTTTGCCGAATAGCCCCTGGCAAGCCCTACGAGCGTGGTGAATTGGTTTGGATTCTTGTCATAGTTCACTTTAAAAATATCGAGAGCTTCTTTAGGCTTCTTTAGCGTGATGAGGGACCTTGCATAAAAATGAATGTCATTCATTGTCCCAAATGGCATTGCCATTTTCATTACTGCAGCTGCTTCATCATTTTTTCCAAGTTTGCTGAGAATTCCCGCCTTTGTGGCGTAAGCGGGGAAACTGCGTTCACCCCCGAAATTGGTACTGATCGCTGTATCCGCCCAGAGCAACGCCTCTTCGAGATTGACGTTCCGCTGCAGGCACCAGCTGGCAGCCTGGTTCCAAGCGCGCCATTCAAATCCTCTGCTGTTTCTTAATTCGTTTCGGAACAATGCAAGTTGATCTTTTACATAATCGGTTTCAATTTTAAAGGGTATCATAAGTTTTTCCCACTGCAGACCAATGCTTGCAGTATTTTCAGTCTGACCCATGAACTCATACTTTAACCATTCAACACTTTTGTCCAATGCAACTGGTTTAACTTTCACTTTCAGCGCATCTTCCTCGGGCTTATAGAAAAAACTACCCCATGAACTGGAATTTTTTGAGAATATCAATGTGCACTCGTTCGGGTCATAGGCAACGAAGAAGCCATACTTGCCTGCGGCCAAAGGTTGTCCTTCAATTTTTACGTCATTCGAAAACTCAATGGTTGTATTCTCGTTTGCACCGGCTCGCCATGGAGCTGCTTTGCTGCTTCCAAATCCCTGGTCGGTGTAGCCAACGGGGATCAACTGTCCCCAAATTTTGCCTTCACGCCCCTTAACACCAGGGCGATCATAATGAATCGTCACGTCAGTAAGACCGATACGCTCAGTCACTGCAGCCTTCTTATTTCCACCGCTCGGGAGCGTCGTTAAAATGATTTGAGAAAAACAACAACAGGTAAACGAAACTGACAACAGGAACGCAGATAGTTTTTTCATACAGAAAGTTTTTAGTCACACCAAGCTAATGAAAGAAAGTAGCAGTCCCACAGCCTTTTTTACTGAGCAGTAGTAAAAGATTATAAAAAGTGTTTTACCGGGATGGCAGGTAAAACCTCCTTAGAGACGGGTTAATTTAACAAGCCGTTTCTTTGAAAGTTTGCAACAACCGCTATTTTTATGTTTATGAAATATGGTTTAGTCCTGGCGCTGTTAATCCCGATCTTATCATGGTCGCAGAATTGCAATTTGAAAACGACCAGGGATCCTTACACTAAGGAGATAAAGGTCTCAACGGGATTTTTTTCCCTAAATACCGCGCGGGGTTCTATTGAAGCTACCAAGTCTGATATCGATTTTATGTTTTCACTTGACGGCAAATGTTTTGATAATACCTCCAACGCCGCAGTTTTTTTTGAGGGCTCACGACTCAAGACGAATTTTAAGAATACTGGGACGATGAACTGCGATGGACTTTTCCACTTCACATTCAGAAATACCAATCCTTCGCCAACAGCCTTGCAAAATCTGGGAAGCAAAAAAATTACTTCCATCCGCTTTAAGGATAATTCGGGTAAAGAAACGGGCGTAACACTCACGCCTGCGCAGCAGCAACAGTTTATGGACTTAGTTAATTGTCTCATTAACGAAGCCAAAAAACTTGCGCAATAACGAATATGCGCAGTCAAAATTTTTTTGTTAGCGTTTTACAAGCACGACCATTTTTGCTCCGATTGGAAAATAATTGTTCAACGGGACATAGGTGACGTAATCCACACGATTATCATCTCGCCATGTTAACAGTTGTTTCGGAGCGTCTGCATTACGGAAGACAGTGTCTATCTTTACGAGTTCTGCATTTACCATTTCAGCCTGAAGTTCCCTGGGAGCCGAGCAGCTAAATAGTGCGGTAACGGTTGCGATCAGTAAAATTGTTTTCATCGTACATTATTTGAGAAAATTTGAGAAGGTTTCAAGGCTTGGGGGAACAATATATATGCCAGTGAAAAATCATGAGTTCGATTACAGGCACGCGATCGTTCCTGGTTTATTGAGAAAGCCTTTACCAGCACGGCTTTCCGAAAATGATTAAAAATAGGAATTCAGCTCAGGTGCTAAAAATTTCTTTGTGGCGCTGAGCATTGACGATGGTAAATAGAAAAATAGCCACGAACCGGCCGCGGCTATTAGTTATGAAGATTGCACTTCATCAAACACTTCATCAAAATCATTACACCTCGTCTGTGTCAGTGGTGATCGTTCTCGTTCCTCCACCGACATCGGTGACCGTAGTGCGAGATGAGGACCCACGTCCTCCGCTCAATAACGCCACTAACAATAGAATGACTATCGCTCCTCCAACTATCCAGACCCAGGGTGCAGCATACCATTCCGTATGTTCAGTAGTACTCGTTTTTACCGTAGTAGACGAACCATTATCAGGATTATCTTGCCCCCAACTCATTACCTGAATCAAACAAAGCACGAACATAGCGGCGATAGATTTCCATGTAACCAATAAGCTTTTCATAATTTTCCTATTTAGTTAAACAATTACTGTTTAGCTTGTCCAATAACTAAGCCAATTGGATAGAGCGTAATCACTGCATTGCAGAAAAAAAATCGTCTATTTGGTGGATAAGACTGTTTTTCTCGTTTGACTTTACTGTAACTAAAAGA
>VBAU01000037.1:13418-15406 GCA_005883855.1 Bacteroidota bacterium | reverse complement strand
GTGGGAATCTATTTGCCCTTTATTCCTGAGTTGGCATATTTTTTTAGGCTCTAGTAGTGTAATTAATTCTTCACCCTTAAACTAAAAAATATGTTACGGTGGACGATCATTTTCTTAATCATAGCTATTATAGCTGGTGTATTCGGCTTTGGTGGAATTGCTGCCGGAGCTGCAGGAATAGCGAAAGTGTTATTCTTTATTTTTATCGTACTGTTTATTATTTCGCTGATTCGTGGAAGAACTGTGGAATAAATTGCAGGATGACGTAGAGAGGAATGAATGAAATTGCGATTTCTTCATTCCTCTTATACTTAATTTTTTTCTTTCGCCCGGTGGCAGATAACTTCCACAGAAAAACTAAAGGCAAGTGCGAACGCCGTGCATTCCCACCAGGCTTGTTTGCCAAATGAGACGAGCATCATGGCAAAGCAAAAGATGCTCATCATTACGGTTAATGCATTTCTCTCGGTAAAATATTTCCTGAACAGGGGAGAAGTGGTGAAGGATAGTAGTCTTTTCATACGCTGCAAATATAATTAGCCTGCATCAAAATTTTCTTGTTTCAAAACTTTAATTGTTATTCCCATCAACTTGTTGCCTTTCCGCTTTACTATGGCAGGATTTTTATTCCTGTACCTATAATCGCACTATAAAAATTATTGTCATGTCAGCAAGCAAAGCGTCGCGAAAGAAACAAATAAAGGCTTCTAACGGCAAGAAAGTATCGTCTGGAAAGGAGGACATTTCCGCCTCATATAATAAATTCAAAAAATTTGAAGGCAAACAGTACACAGGAATGCAGGTGGGAAGAAGCCATAAATGGAACTACGACCCGGGTATTTGGAAGGAGAAAAAGATAACCCCCGACCTCTGGGAAATTTCTTACTCAGTAACAAAACGCAGAGCGGGCAAGGCCCCGGAAGGTTCGGGTGTTCCGCTGGGAACTGAATATCATTGGTATATCATCTCCCATCAGAATGTAAAAAAGATCAATGCTAACGATTACACAACAGTGATGTCGGGCCTTAAATATAAGCTCGCTCATAAACGTGCCAATAAGGATAAATGGAGTGCTACTGCCAAAACCCAGCGGAAGCACCTGATTAAATTCTTGCAGGAATTTATTGCGCAATTGGAGAAAGAACCGGTGCCGTTACAGATCGAGTATGATGGAAAGACTTACAAAGGAGAAGCTGTACCCATTCCTGACACTTGTCACGATGGAGTATGCCCGGAATTAGATATTACGTTAAACGATGAACACCTGGGCATTCTACACAACATGAAAAGCGGTTGGAAAATGGATGAGGTCCAGGATCAAAAACTGATTAATGCCATTGGACAGGAAGTGCTGGTATGGTATGAATGATCCCTGTCCCTATTGGTACTGTATGTAAACTGGCTTCGGTGTTAGTTTCAAAACTTGCTCGGGTTGCATTTCCTTCGTCTGCCCGCATTTTTTCGTGTCATTCTTATAAAATATCTTAAAGCCGGTAAACTGCACAGGTTGAGGATAGATAAAACTGTTGTAGGTGCTGATTTTCTTTGCCGGATAACCCCAGCCATCCATGTCCATCACAATCTGAACAGAAGGATCAAGCTTTATTTGTTTATAGTTTGTTACCATACCCTGGGTAAACCTGTGCACAACCAAAATCTTTGGCGGTAAATCATTTTTCTTCACAATATTGGCAAGGTATTTAACAACATAATTGATGTCAGCAGCATCATAAGTACCGATTACGCTGCCCGGTCTTTTGCCTGTTTTCATAGAAAACTCGGGATCAATTCCGAGATGAACATTGGGCATGCTTAAATATTTTTCCAGCAATGGCAATTCTTTATCAATGGTGCTTAGCCCAACCTGGATGTCCAGAAATACGATAGCATTTATTTCAGAAGCCCAGCTCATAACTTTATCGATTTGATTAAAAGGCATACGCAGGCGATACGTATTTCCAGGGCCGGGGCTGCCCTGTGCCGTTACT
>VBAU01000037.1:983-13413 GCA_005883855.1 Bacteroidota bacterium | reverse complement strand
GTGAAGCATCGTGTCGGCCTTTTGCCACTTGTTTACTTCACCCATCAATTTTTTTAACATGCTATCCTTTGGCAGTTCTCCCAGTATTCCCATGTTTTTTGAATACAGGTTACCGTAGTAAGCCACAATGCGATTGAAAGGCAGTATTGCTCCCGGCGCCGCGAAAGAATCTTTTACTGGCCATCTGCCGGACTTATCACTATCGCTGATGTGCTGGAGCAAGGCTTTGTAAAGCGTTGTATCGATCGGCTTCTTTTCAGGCTCAGTCTTAGCCGCGGGGAGAGCAGTCCCTTTTGACTGGACGGGGTTTGCGTTTCCAGCTTCAGAGCACGAACCAAGTACTCCAGAAATGAGTACAACCATGGGTAACAGCAATCTACATGCAAAGGCATTCATAGGAACTATAGTTTTTATGGGTCAAGAGATATGAAAAAACGGGAAAGTGACGCAAATATTATCTGGTTTTACAATCTTCTTTCTGCATTCCTTATTTATGCTAACCGCTGCTTTTGCTCCCTCGGCAGCCGCAACAACCACAAATTGCATGTCTTTCGAAACATCTCCTGCGACGAACAGGCCAGGCACATTTGCTTGCTGCAAACGATTCGTAACAACTACTCCCTTCTTGTTCATTTTACAGCCCAGTGATTTCGCAATACTGCATTGCTGCTCGTATCCATTCACAAAAAATATTGCATCACATCTCTGTTTTTTATTGTCACTAAATACAATGTTCAAGAGCTTTTCATTTTTCCCATCAAGAACCGAAATCCGTTTCGAAATTACCGGGATTTGGTTTTTTTGTAACACTTCTTTTTCCACAGGTGTTAAATAGTTTCTTCCGTCTGTATAAAGGACAAGCTTTTTGCTCCAGGTCTTTAACGAAACGGCCAACTCCAACCCACTCTTATTCTTTGCATACACGCCAATGAGTTTGTCCTTTACTTCCCAACCATCGCAGTAGAGGCAAAGAAAAATGGACTTGCCGAAAAAAAATTATCGATGCCCCTGCCAGGGGGATCTTATCCCGCAATTCTGTTGCGATCAACAATTCTCATGAATAATAGCTTTCGTCTTTTTCATCCTTTACAAGGAAAAGGCCAGTCTGCATTTTTTCGCGTGTAAAATTTCCACACGCCTGGCAATTACGCCATATTTTGCAATTTCCTTGTATGCCAATTTCAAGAAATCCCGTGGCAGAATATCATCCCGGGTCAGATAGTTCCGCTGCCCGTCCGAAGAAAGATTTCGGGGGTACCCTTATCGAAAAGCAGCACGTTTCGGCGACAGCGGCCAAGAACCACGGCTGCGTTTAAGCCCGCGGGTCCTCCTCCCACAATTATTACATCGTATACCTTCATTGCCTCTATTGAGGCAAGAATGAAGTCGTGTTAATGATCTGTCGGCTCTTTCGGCTCGGTGACAAAACCAGTAAATGAAATTGGCCGCCGATTGTTGCTCATTGCCTGCAAAGTACCGTAGCCATTTTCGGAAACGGTAAGTAAGAATTCCCTCACATCGGCCACGTCCTTTGGCTTGATGGTGATCTCCCAACCACCTTTCTTGCGTGTTGTGGACGAATATTCAAATTCTTTAGAAGTAAAATTGAATCCACCATCTCCCGAACCGTAAGGAGCGGAATATGCCCTGCCGAAGTATGGGAGATGGGACACGAAAGAATTCTTCGAGACTCTGACATCGTATTCCGATGTCAATTGCTTGGTAGGTCCTGAGGACGGCATCGCGGTTTGAGCGTGGAAAATAAATTCCCCGGAGTCCACCAGGTTCTTTATTGCGCCCATTTTGTCCTGGGACCGAAGACCAGATGAACAAATGCCTGCAAGAAAAATAAAGCAGAAGATTTTTTTGATGGTGACATTTGCGTTTCTCATCTTAAACGATTTATGGAGCAATAACATTCAAAACACGTACTATGTTTTGTTAAGAGTTAACAAACTGTGGGTATGCTATTTGGTGTGGTTGTTAAGGTAAGACATCTCATGAATCAAGAAACGGGCGATAATCCCATTCCCCGAACGCGATCGGCGGCATTAATTATTTTTTCGCGAGTGGCGTCGATTATTTTTCACCCCCTGTTCATGACAACCATCATGGCTGTGCTTTTGAATGCGTTTCTGCGGCCCGATTTTTCAAGACCTTCTTCCAAAGAATTTGAAAGATGGACAGTACAACTATTCCTGTACACGGTTGTGTTGCCGTTCCTCTCGATTCTTTTGTTTAGAATTACAGGATTGATCTCGAATGCAAAAATGCACAAACCCAGGGATCGGGTTCTTCCCTTAATCGCCACATTGGTATTTTATTTCCTGGCCTATGAGTTACTTGTCGTGCGATACCGTGTCGGAGGGTTAATGCAGAACTTACTGCTTGGCAGTTGCTGCGCCATTTCAATTATGCTCATCATCAATTTCTTTTACAAGGTGAGTGTGCACACAACAGCAGCGGCCATCTTACCGGGGATGTGTCTCATTTTAGCAATAACTGAAGCAACTACTCCCTTCGCGCTGTTGTTGCTGGCTGTCTCAGTTGCGATTGTTGTTGGTGCTATTCGGTGGTTTCTCGGTTCACACACTATGGGTCAAATTCTCCTGGGGTACGCCGTGGGTATTTTTTCACAACTGGGAGCGTATTTCACCATCCACACATAATGACTTTTAGCAAGGAATTTGCTGTTGAAGCTGGCAATGAAATCGGCTTATATGAAAAACTTCATCCTTCTTCTTTTACTGGCGATCTTTTTATCGCCCGCTTACGGACAGCTTAAAGTGAAAGCAACATGTAATGCTTTTGTAGTAGACCTCTTGAATGGAAAGGTAAATGACGTACGGCCTGATTTTACCGGTGCCCAGATAAAAGCCAAGTTTCCCTGTTTCACTAGTGAAGAGCCAGAAACCTCCAAATGCGGGGGCGTGATAAACTATAAGGACAGAGACCTCAAATTCTTTACTGGAAGAGATTATGTAGAGATCGGTCCGACGTTTAAAGGGACGCTCTCTATT
Source organism: Bacteroidota bacterium (assembly GCA_005883855.1). Lineage (GTDB taxonomy): Bacteria > Bacteroidota > Bacteroidia > Chitinophagales > Chitinophagaceae > VBAU01. Next base: position 10,393 of record VBAU01000037.1, on the reverse strand, counting down.
CCCTTGATGGGCTCAAAGCGTGGAAGCCTGTTTAAATATTTGGGTAATCCAAAAATGAAGGACGCTAACTGGGACGCCTTCGAAACGCAGTATGGGACCCTGATCCTATATTATAATGCAGCGTCCAAAGTTAACTTGATCAGATTTAGCACAAAAACGATGGATGTCATACAGCTTTGTGAATGATTGTGACTTCCGACAAATAAATGCGAAAAGGTGAATTATTAAACGTACCTTCGCATCGACAATTTGAGTTTATCAGCATCTTGTAAGTGAACGTCTTTTCTGCTACGCGTTTCTGCTAATAGTTAGTCTTCTTTACCTCTTGCTTTTTCTCAGATATTTTTAATTGTTAAACGATAAGTATGAACATTTATGTTTCGAATTTAAGCTTCGCCGTTAGTGACGAAGACTTGAGGGATTTTTTTGCTGCCTACGGGGAAGTTTCTTCCGCAAAAGTCATTATGGACAAGTTTACGAACCGAAGCCGTGGTTTTGCTTTTGTAGAAATGCCCGATGAGACCTCTGCGCAAAAAGCCATTCAAGAGCTGGACGGCGCCACAGTTGATGGGCGCTCTATTAAAGTTAACGTTGCCAGGCCTAAAGAGAATAATAAGAGCAGCCGCTCTTTTTCCAACAACCGTTGGTGACAAAAGTAAAAGAAGGAGCTGCACGAGGCTCCTTTTGAACTCTAATCAATAGGGAACGTGCTTTTACTTATTATGATTGGCCCAAATATTGGAACATATGAAAGGTAAGAGATTGTACAGGCCAGCAATCTGACGCAGGTCCCACTTAAAACTTAGCGTATGACACTTGAAAATATATATTCCATTTTAGAGAGTAAGACCTATTATGAAAAGGAAAGTATGCGAAGATTCATCTTTTTGGAGAATTCAATTCATATTGACAGACGCGCATTCATTCCCTTTCGAATCTATAAAGAAAATGACCACTTTTTCCTTGAACCGGATACGGCGATTGCGGACGAAAAAGACCTGAGGATCGTGATTGAAAATATTGCTAACGAGTCAATAGAATTCTACGGGAAAAAAGGGGGTGAAAAGTTGCTTACGCTGGAATAAATAGTTAAGAAACATCGCGCAGTTCTTCCTCAATAACCTCGTGAAGTTTTTCTTCATTTTTAACAATCCAATCTGGCAACAGTTGCGGCTGGATTTTCCATGCTTCTTTATCTTTTTCCATTTGGAAAAAAATCCGATTGCTGCGATCATCTGTAACATCAACGAAAAATAAGATCTTTCCGCTTGAGTTGGATCTCCTAAAATTGAACTCTCTTAGTCTTCCTTCGCTTTTAAGCAGCTTTGAGAATTGGATGTTTCGAAAGTTGGGGAATGGTATGTTCTTGAGAGATCGCATCAGATAAGGTGGATTTGATTTTCGCTAATGCAATTTAACGATTGCGCGCTTTAAATAGTCTTCGCGAATCATATTAAGTTATTCACACTTTTTTTACATCGAACTAAATTCACGTCTTAATCTTCACTTAAAATGTCCCAGGGAGTGGTGTGTTTCCCACTTTGCGGTTCATTTCCCTTTTTTTGTTTGAGCGAGCGTCTATTTTGTTTCTTGTTTTCCTGAGTGGCGACGGGTGGCCTTGCAGGACCTTCACCTCTTATTTCCATTTCGGTCCTAACATTACGTATATCCTCATCCGTTATCTTGCTATTGATATCGTTCAAATGACGATGAACTCTTTCCTCGAGGGTTTCCTTTGATTGTTTCGGCGTTCGTTTTTGGGGCTCTTTCTTTTTCTGATTTGTTTTCATAAATCTTTTTCTAATATAAAGAAAAACATATGCCAAGAGTAAGAAAATTCCGTCTGGTGTCATTAACATTTTGAAATTTCCATTAACTATAAATAACAATGGGCTTAACGATTCCTTCCCAAAAATTCGGCACGGTGGCATTTACTTTGAATAAATAATGCACAACCGGAAAATGAAAAACAAAATTCCCTGCGGCTTTCCGGTCAGCCTGCAGGAACCAATAAATAAAATTTAATAAGATGAAAAAGATTTTTACCCTTGTTTTAGGTTTAATGTGTACCGTGGCAATGTTTGCCGCTGATCGAAGACCGACAGTAACGGTAACATCAGCGAAGACCTTTGAAATCGTTATCGACGGAAGACACTATATGCCTAACTATGGCAATACTGTCAGCATTTCCAACCTGTTTAATGGCGGGCACAACATCCAGGTATACCAGGTGAGACCCGGGTTCCTGATGAGAAGCAAAAGAATTGTGGCATCATCTTCATTCCAACTTAGGAATAATGATGTGCAGATTAATGTCGACCGCTTTGGCCAGTTGCAAATTATTCAATCAGGATTTGGACGCGATTGGAATAGCCGCGACAGAGACGGTCATGGCTACGGCCAACAGAACGGGCGCGGCTACGATCAACATGATGGACAAGGCCGCGACAGGCGCTTCTAATTTTTTTAAATAAGAAAGACCGTCCCAATTTTAGGGGCGGTCTTTTATTTTCAGCTAAGTCCTTAGTCGACGTTATTTTTTTTCGGAATCCGCTCCCGTCGTTATCGTAACGTCAGTTCCATTGAGTTTATTTTTTTCCAGATATTCTCTTTGTTTGGCAAAGTAGTCGACCAGCGCGTTTTTATATGCCGACGTTTCTTTTTTGGTCAATGTCGTAACTCCACCATCACCTTCAAAATAATAGTGAGTAGCAATAAACCTTTTTACGTGGCTTCTTGTTTCCGCTGGCAGGTAATTTTGAATGGCCCAAAAATTGTGACTTCCCGATTTCTTGATCGCGTACAAAACCTTGCCCGGCCCACTGTTATAAGCGGCGATTACCAGCAACCAGTCTCCAAATTGTCCATACAGATCCCTCAGATATTTTGCTGCGGCTACTGTGCTTTTAGAATAACTCCTGCGTTCATCATACTTACCTCTTATTTTCAACGACAGATCCCTCGCCGTGGAAGGCATGAACTGCCACGGTCCGACAGCTCCCACTCGAGAACGGGCCTTGTCGTTTAATTCCGATTCTATTACAGCGAGATATTTCAATTCGACCGGTAAATGATATTTGGTAAAGATCGAATCTATCATCACAAAATGAAAAGCGCTCCTGTCTTTGATGCTTTGCAAAACCTCGTCATTTTTTCTGTTGTAATCCTTTACAAATTTTGCCACATATGGACTCAGACGAATTTTTGGCGCATTCGCTAGTATGTCGGAAGGAAAATCACCCAGGTTCGTGAATGAAGAATCGAAGGCTTGTAATTGACGAACGATGGGATCAACTTCTGCAACGGCAGAATCAACATGGTGGTGATCGTTACGTCCGTTTACGGTTGCAATAAAAAAAACAAATCCATTTGCAAACATGCTGGCTCTCGCAAGTTTTCTTTTCAACATCGTTTTAGCTTTTAAGTAAAACAATGCCGACACTCAGGGTTTGGATTCATCACAGATGATTCACCATAGGAGCACGGGACCGGGATTTGTCATGGATTGGAGGAGAAATAGCGAACAGGTTACCGGGGGTGCGGACATTAGGGCTTTTCAATCGCCGGAACTCTGTGCTGTTGCTAATCAAAAGAACACCTCTAAAATACTCTTCCGATGCTGCATCACATAGCTTTTAACCTCAGGAAATATACGATGCATATCTAAACAAGTGTAAACCACGGTGTAGGGAACAAATATTTTTTACTGAAAATTAGGCAGCATTTTTTGGCAGGTTTTGGCCCCTGTCTAGAAGAAAAAGGATGGCCGTGGCCACCCCTTAATATAACTAAACCTCAAAGGTAACTTCGTCAACTAAGGTGTAAGAATGATGACAGGATCTAAACGATAAATTCCATTTTCATCGGTGATTGATTGTGACGCATCAAAGTCGAATATGAATGCATTGAATACTTCGTTCAGTGGCTTATCTATTTTGATTTTTAGTCCTGATGCGGCTGCGCTCGGCGCTTGCAAAGGATGCGATGTGCCATTCACTACGACATAATTATCGTCTCCCAAAATAAAACGGACTTCTTTCAGTATTCCCTGGGGTACCACTCCTTGTGCGATTAGCATGGTGACACCATCCTGGAGATCGAGCAGGTTCACAACAGTATCCTTCGTGTTGATCGGAATCCAGGTAGTTGAATCATGAAAGATGTTTACTTCAATTTTTTTGACATGGATCTTAACCGAATCGTACAGTGTTGGAACGTCGGTAAGATACATGTGAACAGGAGAGTTCTTTTGTTCTTTCTTGCACGAATAAATAAACGGTAATGCAAGAAACAGGGCAACCAGCAGACGTGTCGTTTTCATAGATTGGATTTGGGTTCTTAAAAATAACACAAAACTGTGCCATGAGCCCAACGCCAGCAGGTTGCGCGTTATTATTTCTCAGTTGTTCGTACTATTTCTAAGAAATCTTCGGAAGATAGATTTCGGATGTTACTCTTTTCCGTTTATAAATGCATTGCTGTATCTATTTTTTCGAGGTCTAACCGACGTGTTGCAATGGGCTTGTGCAGGTTCGCGATTACATTCTCATGCTAACAACGGGATTCAAATTTTTTCGAATCAGCCATATCGCGAGATTCAGCAGAACGATAAGAATTAAACGGAACTGGTTGACGCATCTAAAATATAATTGGCGCAAAGCTTCTTGCTATCATACAGTTTGAATTCATCCCTCAACTTCGATACGTTTTTTCTGTATTGAGAGTCTGAAAGAATTTTATTTACTGATTCGTTTATTTTTTCAGTGGTCGGCTTTTCAGTTTTCAAATTTATCCCCAGTTTGAAAAAACCAATTCTTGCACAAATCTGATGTCTTGAAAGTACTCAGGTGCACGGTAGATAAAGAAATGTTTCAGATCAAATTTGAGTCGCGGAACTCAGATTTGAATTTTTTTCTTTCCGGAAATAATTCGTCGGCATTAAACTGGTTGGCTTCAAGCGCCGTCTTAAACGGGTAATGTATTATCCCAAGTTTTGTTAGTTTTCCTTCAAACATTTTGCTTGTGTACCATCGCACATCGTGCCCCTGTTCCTTCAATTCCATGGCCATACCCGTCATGGGTTGAAATGTCCATCGGCGGGAATGCTGGCGAATAAAATTTTTTTGGATTGCATAATGTAGCAGTGTTTTGGGGAACTTATTTACGAACTTATCTCATAAAGGGATTTGATGATATCAGTGTGAATTCTTTTTCCCCACCCCCTTTCGAAGATTCCTGCGCAATGTTTGACGCCCTCCAAGGGATGTGACGAAAAGTGTTCCATTCGAAAATCATCAAAGACAGTTTTAATGCGAACTGCACTAACTTTAGAACCAAAATTATTGTTTTATGAGAGGCTCTCTCTTAACCTTAACCTTAACATTCTTAAGTCTGGTCACCATGGCACAAAAAACACAAAAGCCACCTCTTCATGGAAAAAACTGGATGGCCATAACAGGCAAACCTCTTTCTGCCAACGCTGGCGCGATGATATTTACCCAGGGTGGAAATGCTGTGGATGCGACTTGCGCAATGTTAGCTGCTGGTTGCACTATGTGGGACGTATTGAGTTGGGGTGGCGAAACACAGGCACTAATCTATAATCCAAAAACTAAAAAGGTAATTGCAATAAACGCTTTGGGCATCGCACCAACCGGTGCTACAGCAGACTACTTCAAAAGTAAAGGCTACAATTATCCACCGGAGTACGGACCATTGGCTGCCGTAACGCCCGGCACGCCAGGAGGCTTGTGCACCATGTTGGCCGAGTATGGAACGATGAGTTTGAAACAGGTGTTGGCGCCGGCCATGCAAATGGCGGAAGGATATCCCATGGAGCAGGAAACGGCGGCGAGCATTGAAAGAAATAAAGAACGGATCAAGCAGTGGCCATACTCAAAAGCAGTTCTGTTACCACACGCAGGTCAACAGTGGGAAGCACCGGAGGGTGGAGAAATATTTAAACAAGCAGACCTTTTGCAAACCTTGCAAAAAATGGTTGATGCGGAACAGGAAGCATTGAAAAAAGGAAAAAATCGCAAAGAAGCTATCTATGCTGCTTATGATCGGTTTTACAAAGGTGATATCGCCAAAGAATTTGTGAGAGGTTGCCAGGAACAGGGTGGCCTGATTACAATGGAAGATCTTGCCAAGTGGAAAGTTTTGCAGGAAGAGCCACTAAAAACGAATTACAAAGGGATTGATGTGTACAAATTGCAGCAATGGTCGCAGGGCCCGGCCATGTTGCAGGCGCTAAACATCCTGGAAAATTTTGATCTCAAAAGCATGGGATATAATTCAACGCGATATATCCACACGTTGTATCAAACTATGAGTCTCGCTTTTGCCGATCGCGACTTTTATTATGGGGACCCATATTTTGCTCCTGAAGAACCGATCAAAGGATTATTATCGAAAGAATATGCAAAGCAAAGAGCAAGCGTTATCAACTTGGAAAAAAACGATCCCAAAATTGGCCCTGGTGATCCGTATCCCTTTGAAGGCAAAACAAATCCTTATTTGCAAGTCATGAAGGAAAGGGGTTTTGTGGCGTTTAACGATGAACCCGTCGATGAAAATTATCTTGATGACCTGCACAGGGGAACCACTTCTGTTGAAGCGGCAGATAAGGAAGGATGGGTTGTAAGTGTGACGCCGAGTGGCGGCTGGGTGCCCGCCTGTATCGCTGGTCATACGGGTGTGGGTATGAGTCAGCGTATGCAAAGCTTTGTTCTCGACCCATCGATAAACCCTTTCAATGTAGTGGAACCGGGAAAGCGCCCGAGAGTAACACTCACTCCGACACTCGCTATGAAAGATGGCAAACCTTTTTTAACTTTTGCTGTGCAGGGAGGAGACACGCAGGATCAGAACCTTCTACAATTCTTTCTGAATATGGTTGAATTCGGAATGACAGTACAAGAGGCTGTTGAGGCACCAAATATCAATACCGACCAACTGTGGCTGTCGCTCGGTGGAACTAAAACCGACGACCGAAAGCCAAAACCAGGCAACATTTTACTCAACTCGAACACTCCAGACTGGATAAGAAGGGATCTGAAAAAGATGGGATATAAATTAAGTTTTGAAGATCGTACATCAGGTCCCATCAATGCCATTTATTTCGATTGGAAGCATGGAACTCTTTGGGGAGGTAGCAGCAACCACGGCGAAGATTATGGGATCGGGTGGTAGTTCAAGGCCATAACCTCTGTCAGAGAGAAACAACTTCAACGAATACTCCATAATTGACCGGCCAACTTCCCATACAACAGCAGGACAGGACTATTATCGTCGATGTGTTGAGGGGCTTTGCACTATTCGGCGTATTGCTTGGCAACTTTTCAAGCATGCTTAGCAATAACGTGCCAGAGTCAATCATTGACGCACATGCAACTGCATTTGATCACCTGTTGGATCAACTACACACCATCTTTATTGAGAATAAATTCATGACGTTGTTTTCTATTCTTTTTGGATACGGGTTTGGTGTGATCATGGAGAGGTTGGAAAAAAAGAACATCAATTCGACGCCCTTCTTTCTTCGCAGAATGTTCTGGTTGTTTGTTTTTGGCTGTATCAATCTTGCATTCTGGAATGGTGATATTCTCCATGTTTATGCAATGACGGGCATATTTTTACTACTATTCCGAAAACGCAGCAACAGGTTCGTTTTGCTTTCTTCTGTTTTCTTCCTGTTCGTCTTGCCAGCCGTTATTCGTTTTTATCAACAGTACAAGTTGAGTTATTCTGTGAACGGTGACTCGATTGTAAACGCGTATTACGAGGCGTACAAGTTTGATTCATTGAAACAAGTTATCATCACGAATTATAAAACTTATCCGTTCCAATGGATATACACCTGGGTGGAATGGAGGGACATGAGTGAGACGCTCGGGAGATTCTTATTGGGTTATTACATTTTGCGCCTGCAATTACTGGTAAAGCTCGATGAAAATATTTCGTTCATAAAGAATATTTGGAAGTGGACATTGTTGATCACTATCATCTACATACCGCTGCAGGTGTTGGCCGATAAAGAAATGATATCCCTTCCAAGATCCGTGCTATACCCATTTATTAAGGCGGGGATATTGTCAATGGCTATTTTTTATGCAACGAGCATTGCGCAACTGTATAGTAAGCAAAGGGCGATTTGGCTCAAGGATATTTTTCGCAACCTGGGCCGGATGACGCTCACAAACTACTTGATGGAAACTCTTCTCTATGTTTTAGTCTTCTATAATATTGGCCTTGGCCTTCTGGGAGCGTTTTCATTCGGCATGATTTGGTTAGTATCTCTTGTATTTTATTTCTTGCAGGGGCTGTTCAGCAAATGGTGGCTAGCTAAATTTTACTACGGGCCCGTGGAATGGGTTTGGAGACAATTGACATATCGCAAACGATTCCCAATCGCAAAACGGGCATCAGTTCGTTTTCAAACTTAAATTTGACCAAATTCCGCACTTATTTGAATTCGTAACTCCATTACGCAGTGCACACTCAAATAATCTTCGTGACTTTTTTATGCTACGTAGTTTGAATCTAAAAAGCAATGTCTGACCATGGAAGAAAACATCCTTGATATTTCATTCGAAGTTGAGGGAAAGAAATATGTAGGTTGGGTAAATCCATCTGAAAAGACGGACGAAAACGGAAAACCGTTTTCTTTTCACGTGGTGCTGGGTGGAGTATCATTCGGTTATTTATCGCTTAACGATTGTAATTGGACAATTAACGAGGACAGGCCCTCTTCACTCATTGAAGCGGTGGGCTATGAAATAGAAAAAAAATACCAGTGTAATTCTGACGAATTAGAAATATTATTCGTCCCTAATGAATAAATGTTAGCCGATACTTTTATAATATCTTAGCTCTAACAATTGCCATTATGAAAAAACAACTGCTTGTCATCCTGCCTTGCGTCTTTTTTGTTTTCTCATCCTTAGCACAACGCTCGCAAATTTTATTTGACTCTTCATGGAAATTTTTTCGTGGCGACATGATTGACGGAGAAAAACAAACTACAAACGACGGTAACTGGCGTGTCGTGGAGCTTCCGCATGATTGGAGCATAGAAGATCTTCCGGGTCAATCCGATTCTGTTATTGGTCCCTTCACTACAAAGAGCGTGGGCACCACGTCTACGGGCTATGTTGTTGGAGGAACCGCCTGGTATCGCAAACATTTTCGACTAAACAACGTCGCGGATAAGAAAGTTGCGATCTACTTCGATGGCGTTTATATGAACAGCGACGTGTGGATCAACGAGCATCATCTCGGCAATCATCCCTACGGCTACACTGCCTTTTTTTATGATCTTACTTCTTATCTGAAGCAAAACGGTGAAGAAAACGTATTAGCAGTCCGGGTGCGCAATGAAGGGAGAAATTCGCGGTGGTATAGCGGCT
>VBAU01000037.1:0-943 GCA_005883855.1 Bacteroidota bacterium | reverse complement strand
ACCAGCAATTTCCTCCAGCAAGGCGCTGGTAAACATCAAAACGACGATCAACACAGCCGGAGCTCCCTCTTCTCTAAAACTTGTTACCCGCATATTAAATGCAAAAGGTAAAATCGTTGGTATTGTTGAAACACCCTTTTCATTCAATACGCGGGATAAAGAGATCTCACAAAACTTCACGATTACGCGCCCTTCACTGTGGTCGCCGGAATCCCCCTACCTCTATGAGGCGATGAGTGAGATAAGGCAGGGGGATGAAGTAATTGACCAAGTTGTTACGCCATTTGGTATTCGCACTCTTGATTTCAGTGCAGAAAAAGGTTTTTTGCTGAATGGAAAGAGTATTGAATTGCGCGGGGGTTGTATGCATCACGATAATGGCCCGCTCGGTGCCGCAACCATTGACCGCGCAGAAGAAAGGAGAGTTGAGCTGCTGAAAAAGTACGGATTTAATGCCGTTCGCACGTCGCACAATCCGCCATCACAACAATTTCTCGACGCATGTGATCGTATTGGCATCATTGTTCTTGACGAAGCATTCGATCACTGGCATCGTGAAAAAAATCCGCAGGATTATCATCTCTATTTCGATACTTCATGGAAAAAGGACATTGATGCCATGGTGCTTCGCGATCGCAATCATCCTTCCGTCGTTTTCTGGAGCATTGGCAACGAGATCAATGAACGAGCAGATGCTCCCGGTCTTGAAATTGCAAAAAACTTGATAGCCGAAATCAAACGTCTGGACGATACGCGTCCGATTACGGAAGCGATCTGTCACTTCTGGGATCATCCCGGTTACAAATGGGATACAACGGCAGCCGCATTCGCGTTGCTGGATGTGGGAGGTTACAACTATCAGTGGAAGCAATACGAGCCAGATCATAAAGAATTTCCGCAGCGTATTATGATGGGGACGGAGTCAGTTCCACTTGAAGCTTTC
>VBAU01000303.1 GCA_005883855.1 Bacteroidota bacterium | reverse complement strand
AAAATGAGGTATTTAAATGGATATTGGTATTTAGGATGATAAGTAGATTAGAAATATGAATTCAGAATTACTAAAATGGTTTTGTGGACTTGGTGTTATGTTTGTCATAATTTGTCGGCCCAATAATTACTTAAATAAATGAAGTGAAAATTTTTTACTTCTGTAAAACTATGGATCAATATGTTACATACCACAATGACTATCACGTTCTTATTTGTCGTCAGCATGCCTTTGGATTGAGTCCAGATTATGTGGAACGTCACTTTCGGGAAAGTCACAAAACGATACCAATAGAAATACGAAAGAAAATCGTCCACTATTCAAAGACATTAGATTTATGGCAATCAGAGAGAGTCAACAATATTGCACCTACCTTTGTTCCAATCCAGGGATTGCATATCATTTCTGGGTTAAAGTGTGATTACTTTGATTGCAAGGAGTTGAGGAGTACAGAGATCTCGATGGAAAAACATTGTCGTGATAATCATGGATGGAAGGGAAAAGACGGACGTCAATGGAGTGAGCAAAAGATGCAGGTCATTTTTCCAAGTCTGAAGCGCAAGTATTTCACTTATTTTGAAATAATTAATTTAGATATTTTCCAATAACTGTGGAGGAAACAGAGTTTGATTCGTCAATGTGGTTCGAAAAACTCATTAACGATAAAATTTCTGAAGCCAAGGAACACGATGATCAATACCAGACAACATTAAATCAAGTCAGAGATTCTCAGTCTCTAGTTACAAAGATACCATGGCTTCGTCATACACGTTGGGAAGAAATATTTATTGGGAAGGACATGTCTGAGTTGGTTAAATTGTCAAATGCCCCTGGGATGCAAGACCATCATGAAAGAAGAATCTGGGACGCGACAGGAAGAGTAATCCATGCGTGTTTTAAGGGAGTATTGGATTGTCAAAAACGGGGGTGGGCATTGATTCCATTTTGGCTTCGAAGCGTCGATCGAAACAAGGAGGACACCAAGCCATTTAGGACGTACTTCGCCCCCGCTACGCTTTATCGGTATGCCAGTTATTGGCAGCAGTATATTTTATTCAGCTTGCGAGCTATGATGGGGGAAGATTCAGTTCAATTCACTGTTAAGCAAAGGGAATGTTTGTTGGAATTGAACTCATTACTTTACGAAATAAATGAAATGGACGAAACGAATAATAACTCTAAAATCGAAAAGAAAATATTAGAGTTATCTATTCTATTGATTCAGCATTCCGATTATGCCAAGGAACGTTCCAGCTTGGTTTATTTCACAGGAGTTCTGGGGTATAATATCCAATGGAAACAGTGGCGCCAGCCATTGGAATACACGACAATATTGGCAGGCATTCAGTTCTGTACTCGTGTCATCATGTTGGAAGCAGCTTTGCCAAGGATAAATCGTGATGGAATTGATGAGACATCCTCAGAAAATCCAGTGGAATTGTTTCGGAAGGTGCGAGACAAGTGGCTAATTGACGGAGAAGGTATTATACTATTAGCGAAATCTCTAATAAATCAGGAACACCATTTGGTTATATTCATCGTCTCTTGAATTATGGAATGATTGCCAAGAAAAACAGCACCACTCGTAGTCGAATCAGATGGTCAGCAGATAATAGTATTTTGTATTTCGATGGTCGAGCGTTGAAAATGAATGAGTGGAAACAATTCATAGAAGAGTTGGTTTCAGCTGCAGAAGAACTTCTAAGTCAACGTCTATTATTTCGTGAGGACGGGGGGTTACCAGAGGTAGATCTCAAAGTCATCGACGATCCCAGCAACCATGAAGCAGGTCATTACTTTGCGCTTGATGAATCGGATTCTTGGAGAAAAGCGAGATTGACGTTAATTCAAAACCTGCGAGGGACGAAATATTGGGATAGGATGGTTGATCTTCAAGGGGATGGGGTTAATTTTTTAAAGGCAGGAGTTGATGAATATGAGGCAGATGATATGAAATTCCGGGAGTTGCTAGCAATCTTGATGATGGTAACATGTGGATTGAGTGGGAGGGGAACTGAGATGACGTCTCTACGTTATATTAATACGATGGAGGGGGATCGCAGTATGTACGTTGAGGATGGCCAAATGATGTTCATTACAGAATATCATAAGTCGATGGCTTTAATGGACGAAGTCAAAGTATCAAATGATGAGATTTTGAACTGACATTAGATTATTCCAAGGTTTTTGCCATACCGAATCAGTCAACTATTAGCGATATATCTCAAGACAATTATCCCGTTTCGAATTATGATCAACAAGGACATAACACGAGATGGGTTTCTTTTCGGGGATCATAATGGGCCATGGTCAACGGAGCATCTCACCAAGGCCATGACCAGAGAGACAGCTAAGAGAATTGGGTTTCGAATGACAACGCAAGAGTACCGCCATATCGCTATCGCTATCGATAGAAAGTTTATCCGTGGAAAATATGCAGACCTAGATGATGACGAGGAAGATGATGATGATATCCATGACGAAATGGCAGCCCATTCTACAAAGGTTGCCATCGCACATTATGCTCGGATGGGTGGCTTGTCGAGGAACTTGACTCCGGAATCTCTGGATGTGTTTCGTTCCATCTCAGATAAATGGCATCGTTGGTATCATCTAGTCTCAAGAAAACCATGGTCCGATGCCACTACTATTCAGTCAACTCAGGAGGAGGTAATCAGTATGAAGGAAAAAATGTATGGGGCCATTCAAAAGTTGTACGGGCCGACAGGGAAGTTCTGCACGACAAAGCAAGAGCAGGCAGTTGAGGCGGTAATAGACGGTGTCAGTCCATTAATTGTGGTATTGCCAACAGGTGCTGGTAAGAGTCTATCTTTTATGATACCAGCGCTGCTCCCAGATGCAGGGACGACAGTAGTTATAACTCCATTGATTGCGTTGGCAGAGAATATGTTGGCACGATGTAAAGAAGTGAATATTGACTGCATCTTGTATGGACGGGGACCACCTCGGATGGCCACGATCATCATTGTCGTCACTGAATCAGCTGTGACGGGGAGCTTCAACCAGTTGATCTTGGATATTCATCTCAAGGGACGTTTAGACAGGATCATACTCGACGAAAAGTTGATGATGGATCCCAATTTCCGACCCAAGTTAGATGATATACGGAAGCTAGCATTACCAGTTCAATATGTCTCATTGACAGCCACTCTACCCCCATCACTTCTCCAACGGTACACCGATTTCATGTGCTTCCACGATCCCACGATTATAAGAGAAGTCAACAAGAAACCCAGTGTATGCTACAGAATTCATCGAGTCTCCGACGAAGATCTCAAGAAGGACATGAAGCAATTGTTGAATAGGGAGCTTGAGTTTTGTCATGGAACGGAGAAGGTGTTGGTGTTCTGCCGTAGTCGAGGAGAATGTGATAGCTGGGCTAGGCAATTCAACTGTGGAGTTTATTATTCCGATTCAAAAGAAAAGGCGGAAACATTGAGAAATTGGCAGGGTGGCTTTTTGTTCGCGACGGGGGCTCTCGGGGCAGGAGTTGATATCAAGAGTATCAAGTCTGTCATCCATCTAGGTGTGCCATATGGGGCGATCAACTTTGACCAGGAGGTTGGACGGGGAGGAAGGGAGGGACAGATTGTGGATTCAATAATCTAACCATTATTCTACCGCAGGAACGACCATGGTTCTTGAAAATTTGTGTGCAAAAATCAGGGTTAGGTTCCCAACAAAATTTTTTATGAACCATGAATCCCCACACAAAATTTCAACGACCGACCATGAATTCTGGGAGCTATATTAGCTTTGATGTAATGTAAAGTAGATATTCTTGTAGAGGCTTATGAAGCGATTAGAAATACACTTCAAACAAAAAATTTAGAGCATTTGTTGATGATTTATATATGGGTGAAATTGGCACATAAATCAGCCGGTTATGAAATATCATTCCCCAAACCCGGTCCCCAAACGACAAGATATTTTCACTTGCCACAATCACAAACTTTTCACTATGAATAATGATGAATATGTTACTTATGATGAGTCTAATCATGTCCTTATTTGCCGTCAACATGGATACGGGATTCCTCTGAACTGGATCAAGGTTCATTTTCAAAGATTACATAAAGAGACACCATTGCAAAAACGTAATGAAATCATTGAATTTGCGAAATCATTAGATTTGTGGGCGCCAGAAGAAGTACTAGCAAGCCACGATGGTTTATTTGTTAATGGGTTGACCACTAAAGAGGGATACCAATGTCAATATGAAGCATGTCAAGAATTATATGGCTCGGAATCTTCGATGCGGAAACACTCTCACAAAGTGCACCGCTGGACAACTGTACAGGGAATACAATGGACAAAGCAAGCGCTGCAAACTATTTTCCAAGGCCCACATTTGAGGTAAATATTATGCCAATGCTAATTAAATAACGCTAATTAACGGTAGATATTTTGCAGTGGATCAGGATGAAGAACCTCATGACGTGCAATGGTTAGACATATTGTGGGATGCCAAAGTATCAGAAGCTGAGGACCAAGAGAAAGTTTATAATACAACGTTGAACCATGTCAAGGATGCTCAGTCTCTGATTACAAAAACACCATGGCTACGGCATACACGTTGGGAAGAAACATTTGCAGGGAAGGATATGTCTGTGTTGGTAAAATTGACAGAGGGACCAGGACGTCATAATCATCAGGAACGAAGAGTGTGGGATGCTACAGCAAGAGTAATACGAGCATGTTTTAATGGCGTTATCGATTGTCAGGAACGTGGATGGACATTGATTCCATTTTGGCTACGAAGTGTGGACCGCAATAAAGAGGATACCAAACCATTCAGAATGTTTATTGCCCCCGCAACATTATATCGATATGTCAGTTATTGGCAACAATATATTTTATTCAGCTTACGGGCTATGATAGCAGAAGAGTCAGTTCAATTCAACGCTAGACAAAGAGAAACATTGTTGGAACTCAATTTATTATTAAATGAAATAAACGAAACAACAGACGACACTGAAATTGATAAGAAAATATTGCAGCTATCAATTCTTTTAATCCAGCATTCCGATTATGCGAAGGAACGTTCGAGTTTAATTTATTTTACTGGAGTT
>VBAU01000331.1:4945-6681 GCA_005883855.1 Bacteroidota bacterium | reverse complement strand
ATTTCACCGTTTGACAGCAATGCACGACGACACACATCCTTTGCCTCCGTGTTTGTATACCCGCTTGTAGATGACACGATCAACATTGAAATAAAAGATGCAGATGTGAAAATGGACACGGCGCGCAGTGGAGGTGCGGGTGGACAGAATGTAAACAAGGTTGAAACGAAAGTTATGCTCACTCACATTCCCACGGGTATTGTAGTAGTTTGTCAGACTGAACGTTCACAACTTGGCAATCGTGAAAAGGCCATGCAAATGCTGAAGAGCCGTTTGTACGAGGAAGAACTTAGAAAGAGGCAAGAGTCAAAAAATGCCGCTAATGCGAGCAAGAAAAAAATTGAATGGGGAAGCCAGATCCGCAGCTATGTTTTTCACCCGTACAAAATGATAAAAGATCACCGCACCGATTTTGAAACAGGTAATATTCAGCCCGTGATGGATGGAGAACTGGATGGATTTATCAAGGCATACCTGATGAGCGAAAAAGAAACGCAGGCGTTGTAACGTCGATACGATTGACTTACTTGTCGAACGATCGACAAAACAAAATGATTAAAACGATAGTTATTTTAACAATGTAAATCACGATAAACGCCTCCATTGGCGGAGGTTGGAGGATTTATTATGAGCTTAGGTGTTTTTAGTTACCCAATGCCTGTTAATGAAACCGTTCTTTCTTACGCACCTGGAAGCAAAGAAAGAGAACTATTAAAAACCGTTCTTGAAAAGTTAAAGACTGAGGAACTGGACATACCGATGTACATAGGGGGTAAAGAGGTGCGTACTGCAAAGAAACTTCCTGTTCATCCTCCACATGAAATAAAGCAAGTGCTGGGCTATCATTCCGTGGGGAATGAGAAACATGTGAGCCAGGCCATAGACGCTGCGTTAGGGGCAAAGGAGAATTGGGCGAACATGAGTTGGGAAAACCGTGCGAATATCTTCTTAAAAGCCGCAGACCTCATTTCTACAAAATACCGTCCCTACATGAACGGTACAACGATGCTTGGTCAAAGTAAGAATGTTTTCCAGGCGGAGATTGATAGCGCATGCGAGGTGATCGATTTTCTCCGGTTCAATGTTCATTTTCTGAGCGAAATATACAGGCAACAGCCCATAAGTAGTGTGGGCATCCACAATGGCATGGAGTATCGCCCGCTCGAGGGGTTTGTGCTGGCGATCACACCTTTCAATTTTACCGCTATTGGCGCTAACCTTCCTACATCGGCAGCGATGTGCGGGAATGTAGTCGTGTGGAAATGTGCGAACACGCAAACCTATTCAGCCCAAATGTTCATGCGGATATTGAAGGAAGCAGGATTGCCGGACGGTGTGATCAATTTGATCTACGTAGATGGTCCAACGCTCGGGAAGGTTTGCTTTAACCATCGCGATTTTGCTGGGGTGCATTTTACGGGCTCAACATCAGTGTTCAACAACATGTGGGAAACCATTGGCAAAAACATGGGCACGTATCGATCCTATCCAAGAATCGTTGGCGAAACCGGCGGAAAAGATTTTGTGGTAGCGCACAAGAGCGCAGACGTGGACGCCGTTGTTACGGCGTTACTTCGTGGCGCCTTTGAATTCCAGGGTCAAAAATGTTCCGCGGCCTCCAGAGCATACATTCCCTCCAATATGGCTGATGATGTCAAGAAAAAACTCATCGCCGGTGTGAGAAGTTTTAAAATGGGAACGCCTGAGGATTTTACAAACTTCATCAATGCGGTAAT
>VBAU01000331.1:4414-4830 GCA_005883855.1 Bacteroidota bacterium | reverse complement strand
ACTGTTATAGAAGCAAAGGATGCCAAATATGTTACGATGTGCGAAGAGATCTTCGGCCCCGTTTTGACTGTTCACGTTTACAATGCAAATCAATTTGAAAAAACGTTGGAGCTGGTTGACAAAACTTCTCCCTACGCGTTGACAGGATCAATATTTGCGCAGGATAAGGCTGCTATTGAATTAGCGACGAACAAGCTTCGCAATGCTGCCGGTAATTTTTACATCAATGATAAACCCACAGGCGCAGTCGTAGGTCAACAACCATTTGGAGGTGCAAGGGCCAGTGGTACGAATGATAAAGCGGGAAGCATTCTGAATTTATATCGTTGGCTAAGTGCAAGAACTATCAAAGAAACTTTCAATCCCCCAACCGATTACCGTTATCCATTTATGATGGAGACATGAGCGTGCATTAA
>VBAU01000331.1:382-4335 GCA_005883855.1 Bacteroidota bacterium | reverse complement strand
CTTTTTCCCATTGTGATCTTTGTTGATTTCATAAAAGTTTGAACAGGGCTACATGTTTTCTATGTTTACGCCCGTTAATTCAAACCCACATAAAACAAAAGTCACTATGAAAAAAATTTCCACGCTAATTCTTCTTACTGGAATACTATTCTATTCCAGTACTGCACAAACCAATTTAAGACCTTTTAAGGTTGACCTTGGCATCGGATACGCAATTCCAGGCGGGGCTGGCGCAAAAGGCGGTGTTCTTTTTGTTATTGAACCAAAATATGCGGTGATACCACAATTATCGCTTGGCTTGCGCATGGAAGCTGCATTAATTGCTCGCTTTGGCGGCTATGATGCCGAAGGAAATGCCAATGAAGTAGAAGTAAAAGGTTCCGGATCATATCTCGCAACAGGTGATTACTACTTCACAAACAATCATGCAGTTCGTCCGTTTGCCGGCATCGGTCTCGGAATTTACAGAATTGCCGGAGTTGAAGTGAGCACAGGGTCCGAAGGCACTTCCACGGCCAGCAAGTTCGGGCAAATGATCAGGGGTGGAGTTGAGTTGTCGCACGTGAGACTTAGTGTTGAGTATAATATTGTGCCTAACACCACTTTCTCTGGATACGACATGAATGGAAGCCCTACTACTCTCACATCGAAGAATAGCTACATCGGTCTCAAATTAGGTGTATGCGTCGGCGGTGGAAAAAAATAGCGAGAACGACGAAGAAAAAAAATCTAAAAATTCAAATACCATTTTATGAAAAAACTACTCTTACTTACCGTAATTTCTTTGCTCACATTATTAACTCACGCTCAAAAAGGCAAGAATCAAATTGGTGTGGCCTTTGAAGCTGGGCTGCCTATGGGCGATTTTGGCGACGCTGCCAAGACCGGATTCGGTGGTCTTGTAAAAGGCTTGTACGGCGTCGGTCAAGCCGGACAGGCAACATTTACGACTGGTTATTCTAGTTTCAAGTGGAAAGACCTTGGCGCTGAAGAGTCAGGCAATTCCTGGATTATGCCATTCCTGGTGGGTTACCGTCACAATTTTAGCGGGTTTTATGCCGAGCCGCAACTCGGATATGGTCTTGTTGGTAGTAAATACAATGTTACTGGCATGAGTTATTCTGCATCTACAGGGGCGTTTGCCTGGGGAGCAGGAATTGGATTTGCTAAGAATGGTTTTGATGCTGGTGTACGTTACCAGGGTTTGACCAAGGATGGCACAGTATCGGTAATTGGGCTCCATTTGGGTTATAATTTCAGCCTCGGGGGCACGAAATAATTGGAATTTTAAGAAGCATCAACGAAAGCTGGGACATTGGTTCCCAGCTTTTGTTTTTTCGGATGATTATCGAAGCGTTCAAAACGCCCGTGACTGGCATGATTTTTAACCTATGACCTTGTTAACCTAAAACACGCATTATGAAAACCATTCTTTTTGCTCTGTGCCTGCTGAGCTTATGTACGGTCGTAAAAGCGCAGGACACCCATTTTGGAATAAAAGCCGGTCTAAACATCTCTAGCCTGGACGTGGAAGACGGTGCTGATTTTAGCTCTAAAACCGGGTTCCATAGTGGGGGGCTGGCACATGTGCATTTGTCTCCCCATTTTGCTGTTCAGCCCGAATTGACCTATTCTACTCAAGGCGGTAAAGATGGAGAGGTAAAATGGAAGCTAGGCTATCTGAACATGCCAGTGCTGCTCCAAATAATGACCGGTACCGGGTTTCGTTTTGAAACAGGACCTCAATTAGGTTTTGCCGTCTCTTCTCACTACAAGGACGGAGATGTAGAGTATGATTATGGCGATGTTACGGAGACCGTAGACGTTTCGTGGAGTTTTGGAATCAGTTATTTATTTCCGGAAGGGGTAGGTTTTGATGCACGGTATAATCATGGTCTTACAGACGTATATGAGCCTCATAGTTATGAGATAAAGAACAGGGTGTTCCAGGTTGGAGTGTTTTATCAGTTTATGAACACAGCTCCGCACAGCAGGAGAAGATAAGTTCCGTTTTTCGAGGAAGAAATAATTACTCCTGAATAGTAAAGCCGTTTTCGCGGGGCTTTACTATTTTTATTTATAATTTTTACTGCTTGAAATTGATACTTACCGAACAACATTTGGCCATCACAATAAAAAGACTGGCTCACCAGATTTTAGAAAATCACATCGACCTTCATAATACAGTGCTTATTGGCATACAACCCAGGGGCGTTTATTTATCCGATCAGCTGGTCTCTGAGATAAGGAAACAGGTCCAAAAGAGTAATATCCAATACGGCAAGCTCGACATCACGTTTTACCGCGATGATGTTCACGACGAGCTAAGAGTGCCCAACCAAACCAACATTCTTTTTTCGATCGAGGGAAAGAATGTGGTTCTTATCGACGATGTTCTTTATACAGGTCGTACGATTCGCTCCGCGTTAGACGCGCTCATGGATCTGGGTCGCCCGGAAAAAGTGGAATTGTGCGTTCTTATAGATCGTCGCTTTAGCCGGCAATTTCCCATACAGCCGGATTACGTGGGCAAATCGATTGATTCCATCGTTTCGCAAAAAGTAAAGGTTTTCTGGAAGGAAAAGGACGGGAAAGAAGAGGTTGTGATCCTGGAATAATGCGTGATCAAGATTGAAACTCTTCGATTGGGTGTTAATTTCTTGTGGTTTGCGCGTTACGCCTTGTATGCTTGATTTATTTATCTTCGCACTTTAATGAGCCTGTCTACCAAACATCTGCTGGGCATTAAAGATCTTACCAAAGACGATATTTCCCTCATTCTTCAGACAGCAGAGCAATTCAAAGAAGTTTTACAAAGACCCATCAAGAAAGTTCCGACGCTTCGTGACGTTACTATTGTCAATTTGTTTTATGAAAACTCCACGAGGACAAGGATTTCATTTGAGCTAGCAGAAAAAAGATTGAGCGCTGACACGATCAATTTCAGTTCTTCGGGCTCTTCTGTATCTAAGGGCGAGACGCTTCTCGATACCGTAAACAACATTCTTTCGATGAAGGTCGATATGGTGGTGATGAGACACAGTGCAAGCGGCGCACCACACTTCCTGGCGAAGCACATACCAGCCGCCATTATCAACGCGGGTGACGGAATTAACGAGCACCCGACGCAAGCTTTGCTTGATGCTTTCTCAATTAAAGAAAAAACTGGTAGCTTGGACGGCAGGAAAATTGCGATTATCGGGGATATCATGCACAGCCGCGTAGCCCAAAGCAATATCTACTTGTTAAGAAAAATGGGAGCGGAGGTAACGGTGTGTGGACCTCCGACCTTAATTCCAAAGTACATTACAGAAGCGCTGAATGTGCGGGTTAATTATAATTTGAGGCAAACATTGGAATGGTGCGATGTAGCCAATGTGCTGCGAATTCAGCTAGAACGACAGAACCAGGTCTTATTTTCATCACTTAGGGAATATAATCTCGTGTACGGGATAAAGAGGCACATGCTTGATGAAATCAACAAGGATATTGTAATCATGCATCCCGGCCCCATAAACCGGGGAGTTGAAATTGATAGCGACGTCGCAGATAGCCGGCAGTCGATCATCCTGCAACAAGTAGAAAATGGAGTAGCGGTAAGGATGGCTGTGTTATATCTTCTCGCAGGAAGAGGATCAGAGAACAATTAGTCATGATTCGTGTTTGATAAAATCTAATTATGCAGCGAGTCTGTTTGTTTCCCGGGACTTTCGATCCTGTCACGTTGGGTCACGTTGATATCATCGATCGTGCAATTCCACTTTTTGATAAAATAATTGTTGGCATTGGGAAAAACACAACCAAGGCTCCGATGTTTTCTGCAGAGCAACGATTGGCATGGATAAAAGAGATTTACAAGAATGAATCAATAGTGGAAGGAGCAATTTATGAGGGGCTCACAGTTGAATTTTGCAAAAAGGTCAATGCAAAATTTATCCTGCGTGGTATTCGCT
>VBAU01000331.1:0-348 GCA_005883855.1 Bacteroidota bacterium | reverse complement strand
CCGATGCCAATCGAACGCTTGACAAGAGCATTGAGACAATCTTCCTAACCGGCGAGCCAAAATACACGTCGGTTGCTTCGACAATCGTGAGAGACATTATTCGCAACGGCGGAGATGCCAGCCATTTTCTTCCTGGTATTGTTTATAAAACCATAAGCCGCTGATTCGGTCCAGTTGCTGACTCATGGTGGTGTTTTCATGATGCCGTGCAAAGATTCAATTGAGTAAAACGCTTACTCGTTAGATTAAATTGAAACTTATGATCTGGTTTGATAAGGAGCTAAGCGTAGAAAAATTAAAGCCACTTGGAGCTAACACCATGGGAGAACATCTGGGCATCGAGTGGAC
>VBAU01000330.1:432-7163 GCA_005883855.1 Bacteroidota bacterium | reverse complement strand
ATCCTTTTGCCAAAGGATACGTCAGAGTTTAATTACCGGGAACCATCTCCACGCACAATGGGATGGACGCCCTATGCCGTGTATGTCTTGGTTCTAACTCTCTTTCACCACGGTTACATGCTGTTCCTGGAATGGTTATCCTTTGGAAGCATTTTGACTTTTTTCGTCAAACTCGTTGCCACCACCGGCATAAGCTTTTTGCTCATCTTTACTACCGAGCTTTTATTCCCGCGCAGAATGCGATTTAGAACAAATACGGCGTAGTACGGCTTGCTCGATACAAGTAAAAAAACTTCATAAATTTCTTTACAAATAGTGTAAAAGAAATTTTGCAGTGTAGCTTTGGTTTCTAAATTATACCTTATACTACTTACTCTATGCCTGTGTTTAACCAATCGCGAAGCCGTATTATTCGAATTATTTTCTTAGCGGCCTTCCTTGTGATTGCTGCTCAAATTTTTCACTTGCAGGTCATCTCTCGCGAGTATAAAAAGCAAGCCGATATCAATGCCATCTTTTATCCATCCCGTGGAATTATTTTCGACCGAAAGAACAAAGCAATTCTCAACAATATATTAATGTACGACTTGATGGTTACACCATCAGAAGTAAAAGGAATTGACACAGCCTATTTGTGTCAGCTCATGGAAATAGACACGGCGGAATTCAGAAGAAGAATAAAAATTGCGATTATTAAGAACAAAGCTTTTCGTCCTTCAGTATTCGAAGAATTGCTTACGCCGCAGAAGTACGCCAGGATGGAGGAGAACATGTGGCGGTTTAGTAACGGATTCTTTTTGCAACCAAGACCTGTGAGATCTTATCCTTATGACGCGGCGGCGCACATATTGGGATACATCAACGAAGTAGATACGTCTATCATAAATAAATCAAACGGCTACTATTTGCCGGGGGACTATTCAGGAAGAACAGGATTGGAACAGTACTATGAAAAAGTCTTAATGGGACAGCGGGGTACCGAGCTATGGATCAAGGATAATTTCAACAGGCTTGTTGGTCATTATCAAAATGGAGCCTTCGACACGGCCGCAGTTGCAGGAAAAAATCTCCGGACTTACATTGATATCGAAGTGCAAGAGTTAGCTGAAAAATTACTGACGAATAAAATTGGAGCTGTCGTTGCGATCGAACCAAAAACAGGTGGAATTATAGCCATGGCTTCCGGTCCGGACTTTAATCCCAACGATCTGACTGGCCCGGACAAACAGAAGAATTACACGAAGATGGTGTTAGATGTTAGTCGACCCCTATATAACCGCGCGATTAAGGGACAATATCCTGGCGGCTCAACATATAAACCGCTTGGTGCTCTCATCGGCCTGGACGAGGGTGTGATCACACCGGAGAGTGGGTATCCTTGCCGTGGGGCGTATTATGAGTGCAATCGTCCCATAAAATGCACAGAAAAATGGGCTGGCCATGCGGCCAACCTACGGCTGGCAATTGCCTACTCGTGCAATTCGTTTTTTAGTAGCACCATCCGGAGGACCATTGACAATCCGAAATATCACAACCCAAGAATTGGATTGACGAAATGGAAAGAATATTGCAATGCCTTTGGGTATGGGCATAGGCTGGGAGTAGACATACCGAATGAAAACGGCGGAAACATTCCTGACACGACCGCTTATGACAAAGAATACCGCGGTCAGTGGAACTCCTGTACGATGACAGGCGGCGGTTTGGGCATAGGCCAGGATAAAATGCTGGTGACTCCGCTTCAAATTGCCAATGCTATTTGCATCGTTGCAAACAAAGGGTTTTATTATTTGCCCCATTTTGTAAGATCGATTGACAATGAAACTGAAGAAGACACATCATTGGTGAACAAGTTTAGAAAAAAACACGAGGTGCTTACACATATTTCCGACGACGCCTATGATGTCGTGACAAACGGAATGCACGACGTAACGGAAGTGGGAACAGCAGCAGCTATTCCAAAGATTCCCGGCGTGGAAGTTTGTGCAAAAACCGGAACTGCGCAGAATAAGAGAGTCATCGATAAAAAAGTGGTTGAATTAAAAGATCACTCGTTGTTTGTTTGCTTCGCGCCAAAGGAAAATCCTAAAATTGCTGTGTCTGTGATTATAGAGAATGGTGGCTTTGGCGCGACATGGGCCGGCCCCATAGGCTACTTATTGGTTGAAAAATATTTGACCGATTCCCTCAGAGCCGACCGACAGAAGGAAGTAGAGAGGATTGCCGCAGCGAACCTGATGCCATCATACCTTACCAGAGAACAATTCGTCGCTGATTCCATACGGGCTTATCAGTGGTTTCAGTTGACAAAAGACAGCAGCTATATTGACAAGTATACTTATGAAGAAATCGATCAATCTTTGCTACCGCAAAAACACAAGCCCTCACCGGACGAGAAAGGAAAGACGACGACTTTTGCATTTGCCATCATTGATGATAAAAATTTCCGCAAGAAAAGTTCTTTTGCAATGCATTCATGAACGAGCGAAACCCCACAATATCGAAAGGAGTTGATTGGACTCTGGCCTGGATTTATTTATTACTGGTAGCGATTGGTATCACAGCAATCTTCGCGGTTACCTATAAGGAAGGCGATCCCATTTTGCAGAGCTTTTTGGGATTCAAGACGGATTATAGTAAACAATTTTATTTTTTTATAGCGTCGGGAATCATTGCAGTTTTTATTCTACTCACCGACAGTAAATTCTTTACAGCAACCGCCAACCTCTGGTATGCATTTGGAATTTTTCTACTTCTGCTTGTCTTTCCGTTTCACTCAACTGTAAAGGGAACTGAATCCATCATTCGGTTTGGTGGATTTCAATTTCAGCCAGCCGAATTTTGTAAAATCTGCGTTGCTCTCGCTTTGGCCAAATATATCTCAAGGACCGACACTGAGTTTACAAGGACAAGGTCGCAATTCATCGCCGCAGCTATTGTGTTATTTCCCGCGGCATTGACCCTTATGCAGAGTGAAACGGGATTGGCCTTAGTGTATTTTTCCTTTTTTATTGTTATGTATCGGGAGGGCCTGCCTTCCACTATTCTGGTTATCGGTTTTTCACTGGCGGCATTAGTAGTGGGAACGTTACTTGTTGAGAAGAACATACTGGCTCTCATTCTTACTGCAATAGCTGTGCTGTTTATTTATTTTCTGAGTCGCCAATCGAGGGGTAGAAGATATGTTATATTGAATGTCATTTTGCTTTGGCTAGTGTGTGTCGGAGTGCAAAGATTCGGCGTCCCTTTTGCTTTTAAGCATGTGCTGAAATTATACCAGGTTGAACGAATATATAGTACTGTCGGCAAGGAAGTACCGATAGAATATGTAAAGCCACATGAAACTGAGCTCGCGATTCAAACCGGTAAGAAGAAGGATCCGGATTATAATGTGAAGCAATCGAAAATTGCTATTGGAAGTGGTGGTCTTACCGGCAAGGGCTTGTTCAGAAGCACGCAAACCCGTTATGGTTTTGTTCCCGAACAAAGAACAGATTTTATATTCGATACGATCGGTGAAGGTTTTGGATTCGTAGGCAGCATTCTTTTACTTGCGATATATCTTTTGCTACTTTTCAGAATAGTTGCTATGGCTGAACGACAGCGAAGTGTTTTCAGTCGCTGTTACGCTTACGGAGTAGCGGCAGTATTTTTCTTTCACCTCGTCATTAATGTGGGCATGACAGTGGGACTGGCTCCGGTTATCGGAATTCCACTTCCATTTGTAAGCTATGGTGGTACGTCGTTGCTTACATTCACCATTTTATTGTTCATCCTTATTCGTTTAGATGCTGACCGACAGATGGTGCTGAGATAACGGCGGGCAAGAACGGTATCAACATTTCACAATTAACATAACTCCCGGCGCTGTATTTTTGAAATCATGGATATTATTCCGCTTAGCGAAGGCACCTTCACGGTTGACAAAACAAAGCTCTTTGTTCCTTTCAATCAGCTGGAAGATGAATTACAAAAGCGACCTGCGGGAAGTCTGCTTGTGGAGATACAGCCTTTTGCTGTCATCACCTCTAGAGACGTCTTGCTTCTCGACACCGGCCTTGGATTTAAGAGGAACAACGAATTGCAGATACATCAGAATTTAAGAGGAAAAGGTATCGAGCCTTCTTCGGTAACGAAAGTTTTATTAACTCACTTGCATAAAGATCACGCTGGAGGTATAGCTGAAGGCGAAGAGGGACAAGCGAGCCGATTAAGTTTCGACCAGGCTCAATATTATGTCCAGGAAAGAGAATTGAACGTTGCTTTCGAAAAAGGTTTTCCATCGTATATAACAGAAGAGCTGGAATTACTACAGCACTCCACGCAGGTCACTTTACTGAATGAGGATACCGGCGTCATCGATGGGTATATTAATTATCAAGTAACACATGCGCACTCTGCGTATCACCAGGTGTTCCATATTCGAAGTGAGAAAGAAATAATTTTCTTCGGCGGGGATGATGCCCCCCAGTTGCGAAACACCGGTTTATTGCTAAATATGACTACAATGGGAAAAAAGCTATGGAACTAAGGAAAACGTGGTGGGAGCAAGGACAGAGAGAGAAATGGAGGTTTCTTTTTTATCACGACGTTAAGAATCCGGTTTACACCAATGAGACCGCTGATTAGCGCTAATGAGACCGCTAATGTTTTAATAGGAACAAATAATCCTCTTAAAATTTAATTTGTCCTCACCAAAATTTATCAGAATACCAAGCTTGACTTGTGAAGTTTTAAGATAATTTAAAGTCTGCTTAAAGTTATCGTTTGACGGAGTTGCCAAGTGGCCTTCACTTCTAAAAATGATAGAGTCGAAGACAAAAAAATCGGCGATAAATTTATGGCGGAGAATAATCCTCTGGTACCGGATGTTAAATTGTTTTTCTCTTTCATCGGGAATATTCGCTTTCTTGCATTAATCTCCATAGCATCTTTGTATACAATCTCATTAAAACGTTTGCCAAGCGTTGAATGAATTTTCATGCTTATCCCAATTATTCTGTAGCACTCTTCTTTGAAGAGTAAATCGTCAATGAACGCTTTCGAAATTTGCATTATTGAAAGTAGGGACCAGGAAGTACAATTGGACGTTTAATTAACGTCAATTAGTGTGTCTTTACCGTTTATTAGCGTGGAATTACTGCGTCTTGGTGAAGTAAAAAGGCCCGCTCTGAAAAGAGCCGGCCGTTGCTAACCTATGGAAAACACCAGGTTCAAAGATATAAGAAAATATCTTCATTGCAACGGCGACCGGTTTCTTTGTATACCTTTTTCTCCGAGGCGATCCCTACGGGTCTACAGAATCTGGATAGCTTGTCTTCGAAATTCATCTTCGTAGACAAACACCTTATTAGCTCTTGGCTCGTCCATGATCTGCCTGAAGTCATTTCGGTAACGGATTCGTAGATCGATGATCTTTTGTTTAAGAACCAGGTTATCACTTTTGTTCTCATTATGGATTTGACGGAATTCCTGGAAGTATCTCAGGAAAACAGGGGTAAACTTTTCTGCTTCACTCTTTGAGAGATTAAGCCTGTCTTTAATATACTCGCTCATTCTGTCCCGTATTTTACTCGCTTTGTCATTGCCTCCTTCGTCCTGGGCATAGGTAGCAAGGCCAGTAAAAAATAATATCAATATGATAAAACACTTCTTCATTTAGAAACTAATTGGTCATCATCACATCCTCAATGTCCTTCGATTGTTCGCTAAATTCTCTGAGTTCGTCTGTCGACACATCCTTCAGCAGTCGTTGCACAGCTTCTGTGGCCTTAGTTTTATGATTCGTAGCCAGTTCTTTTTCGTTTAAACCTGCATCCATAAAATCAATCAGGTTGTCGGTGCTTGTTACATCGTCAATTTTCTTTACCTCTTTTTCAAATTTTGCCAGTGGTGTTGTGCCAGTGGTATTTGTTTGCTTAGCGTTGTTATAAACCATCAACCCTGTCAAAGCAATTATGCCAGTTACTACTGCCGCGGCCGCGTATCTGAACCATCTCCGTTGCGTAATAGACACAACTTTCGGCTGAGTGGACGGTTCGGGACCTCCCGCAACCTTAAAATTTTCAAAATATCCGTCGGGTACGGAGTAAACGGGCCTTTTATTTAAGCTTTCTAGCAAGGGTGAAATTGCTGCCAATTCCTCCTTGCTGGTTCGGTAATCAGGATGGTTACGGATACTGTTCATTATCTGATCCCCTAATTCATCAAAGTATCCTTCCGGAACCTGGAAGGGACTTTCTTTCGGCAAAGAAGATATCCATATCAGCCTTTGAACCTGCGCCGCAAATGCCTCAAAGTATCCCTCGGGAACAGAATACACATTTTCAGGCTTTACTGTAGGCAAACTGCTTCCTAAGTTGTTGAGTTCTTGTATGATATCCTTATTTACCATTTTGTCCTATGTGAGACGCCCTCTGACCGGCAAAGTTTAATGGTTTTTAATGTAATCCTCAATTTTTTTGACCGCATGATGGTAGCTCGCCTTCAATGCTCCCTCGCTGGTATCTAAGATACGGCTCATTTCTTCATAGGGCATTTCGTCATAATATCTTAGGTTAAAAACGATTCTTTGCTTTTCGGGTAGTTGTTGAATCGCTAGCTGGAGCTTCCACTCCAGCCGATTAGCATCGAAATAGCTATCCGCTCTCACTTTATTGCCTAACCCGCTCTCGCTTTCATCCAGGGAAACAGACATCCTCTTTTTTTGTTGCTCAATGAATGTTAGACAC
>VBAU01000330.1:0-336 GCA_005883855.1 Bacteroidota bacterium | reverse complement strand
CGATCACCATCCGCCGCACATGCCAGTACAGTTTCTCCTGATACTTTTTAATAATACTCGTAAATGCTCGCTCCTTGGTGACTGGATTTCGAAATTGAACCAGCAGTTCGCTATCACTGACGGCGGTCAAAGACATGCTATTGGTTTAATAAAATTAGAATATTACTCTGCTGTCGGGTTTGTTTCTGAATTCTTAATTTTTATGTCTCCTTCCTGCTCCGGTTCATAGCTTTACGAAGCGAGGCACCGGCACATGCAAACAATGGTTAAAAGTAAAAAAGGAGGCTCAATTTTAAAACGAAGCGCCAAAATTCTTAATAACACGTATTGCCCATT
>VBAU01000329.1 GCA_005883855.1 Bacteroidota bacterium | reverse complement strand
ATCGACCTGGAAGAAGGCGCCAAGGAATGGAATATAAGGTTCATTGGATGATGAATATATTAACGAAGACGATATAGATACACAGCTGGTGCAAGATTATTGAGCTCGGGTTAGTGAGTAATTTCAGGACGATGAACTCGACCGGCTCCGCCTTTTGAGCGGAGCACAGGCCCGAAGTGATGGGGTCAGTAGGTCACCTGGCCATTTGTGACTTGTCTCTAGTTATCTGCACATAGGTTTTATTAAACTAACTAACTGGTAAATGCTGGCAGTCAATTCACTCATTTCCTTTTCCCATTTCAATTCAGCTTTCAATTCTTCAGATATTGGTGCTCGCAAGTCATTGGAGTCAAATGGCCGCAATATCGACAAGCGTTGAAGAGACTGGCCCCGAGACAATTGGACGTAGGGAGACATGACAGATGCAGCTCCTGTATGAGGCCTCTTGATGTCGACTCTCAGCCATTCATAGGTTTGGCTTTGAGATTTGAAGTCTGTGATTGCATAGGCCAAGGTCACAGGAAACTGCCGTAGCCTCGCCCATCTACCATGTCCTGCATTGTATTTAAAAGACTCTGGCCAAATAGGGACCACATTTGCAGGGAGCCCAGAGAGATGTATGCTTTGATCATCAGTCCTTGACAGTAATCTGACGAGCATGTAATGAGGAAGATCGATAATTGCAGAAGTTTGATATTGATTTGTGCTGTCACTGAACCCATAAAACTCGACGATGGCTCCATTGACCAATGGCACAGGAAGA
Organism: Bacteroidota bacterium; assembly: GCA_005883855.1. Taxonomy (GTDB): domain Bacteria; phylum Bacteroidota; class Bacteroidia; order Chitinophagales; family Chitinophagaceae; genus VBAU01. The sequence goes on along the minus strand of VBAU01000329.1, from coordinate 2,767 downwards.
TGGTTGAGGTTTTTTGTGATCATTAAAGGGGCTCCAGGTATGAGAGACAGGACTCCATCTCCTGTGGCCTTTTTAGGGCCTTGAATAATAGAGTAGAGTTGATGAAGAGAGAGGCCATGGCTGGCGACGACTTCTGCTTTGCAATGAACTATTGGCATGCCATGAGCAAGTGCTGTTTCTTGTAGCTTTTGAAGGTTGATAGCATGTCGCACATAGTGTCGACGAACGATGATTGGAGCAGCAGGTGAGTCAGGAATTGGAGCCCCAATTCGAGTGTTGAGCATAGCAATGTCTTCATCTGTAGGTTCATGGATGCGAATTCGTACCATGGCTTCAGTGAATTTTGGATCCTCGGCTTGTCGCATTTGCTGAGTCAATGTGCCAATGGCATTCAGGGATCTCCATAAATCGTGGCCCTGATGCCACCTTCCAAGTTTGCCTCTCCACAGATCTAGCTTAGACACAGATGGCAGCTGAAAGAAGTCTCCAAAAAAGAGCACATTGACACCTCCAAATGGTTTTGCTTCATGCTCTTTGTGGGATCCTCTCAATAAGTTAAGAGTCTTGTTCAGCTGCATCATGACTTTGGCGTCCATCATACTGACTTCATCGACAATGATATAGTCCAGTTCCTTCCATTTCAGCAGCTGCTTGTCTGTGACTCTTGCCACTTTGATTTGCTGCTCTCTGTCGCCTGATTCTACTGGAATCCCAACAGCGCTGTGCAAAGTTGACCCATTGATTTTCACTGCTGCAGCCCCTGTCGTCGCTGTAATAATGAGCCTTTGTGCTTGGTTTATCAAATTAAACTAATCATGAATGGCCTCTATGATGCGACTCTTTCCAGTACCACCTTCTCCAAATATCTCCATCAGGAGTTGAGTTCCTACTTTGCTTTAACCAAGAGAATGGTTGGCGACAATACGAAAAGCTCGAGTTTGTTCTCTGTTCAAAGTGAACTTTTGAACCACTTCAAGAATTGCAGCTTCAATCTCAGCTCCACTGGTGAGAAATACAGATGGCTGCCTGGCACATTGTTCATTGACTTGCTTTTTGGCCAGTTCCATCATCTGCAGTTTCAGCATTTCTAATGACTGCTTCATCTCTTTGAGAGGAATGGTGCAATAATTAAAGGTATTGAGTGCAGCCGATCTCTGATCAGATTGAGATGCATAGTAGCCAGCATTGAGGTTTGCATCTGCAGCCTCAAGCACATACCAATCTCCACTCATTGTAGAAGAAGAAGAGACGATTTCTTCTACCATTGAATCAGCATCAGCCATGATGCCATCTCCATCATCATCATGGTCACCATCTACATCAATATTTTCATCCTCTGAGATTCGATCATCTGCCCAAGCATTCATAGTATCTTCATCAGATCTAGCTCTTTGTTGAAGCATATCAATCTGACTCTCTTCTTTTGACTTGTGAAGCAGATCGAGGCTATCGATGTGATACAATAGGCGAGGACTCATTTCCCCTCTCTTTCCATTGTAGAACTCTTCCCATGACTGACTCTCTGTCATATGTGGTTGCTCATATGACCATGGAATAAATATCCAAGACACTAAGCCATAGTACTCTTCTCTTTTCTGTGAGTCTCTTGAACTCCTGCTGACAAACAGAAGGCGTCCCAACAGGTTTGGAATGGCATATGAGTCTTGTCGAACAAATTGTCGATGTGTCTTATGCTGAGGATGTTCAGATGTGAATGTAATGCCTCCCTTTTCCTTTGACTTGTAGATCATTGAGCGATAATCATACATACAGAAGTTTGCCAAATGGGGCCCTCTATATGCATAATCATCAAAGGGAGAGATAATAGTATAGCTTTTGTTGCTGACAATAACTCGAGAATCCAATGTTCTATCTTGCTCATCCTCAGCACTCGATTCATCTTCCTTGTCATAACTGAATCGTTTGACATATCGTAAAAGGTGAGATGTATGCAGGCACTCAAATATTGCTTCTGTATAGTGATCAGATATGTTCAGCAGATAAGAGATAGCTTCTGGTACTCCAACTTCACGTTGTGTGTCCAGTCGGTTGTAGGTTTTGATCAAGAAGCTTTTTGTTATATCCACATCTGACATGTAATTTGCATTGACATTCTGCATGGCATCACGTACTGCAGCTGCAATAGTGAGCTTAGTATGCAATGCAGCCTCTGGCTTTGAGATATACTTCATGATGTAGTATATTATTGAGATTGCATGGTCTTTAGTGAAGAGAAACTGACAGTCATGGTTTGCATGTGTCATAAGTGAGAACCACTTGTTATATCCGTTGAGCCATTGATTGTCTCTTTGAATTTCAATCACACCAGTCTCAACATTCATTTGTGTAAAGGGCACTAGCTTCCTTGGGAACCTCGCTCGACAGAGTTGCCTTTTGCCATACTTGAAGCACATTGGTGTGTGGTTCTGGTTATGCATATTCCGTTCAGTGACAATATCGTAAACGTCAATCTTCATTTGGTCATCGAAATATGGAAGCTCAGGGTTCAAAAGAGGCTGAAAAGCTCTTGAGCCCTTTTGAAATTCTTCCTCCACAGACACAGGAGGTTGAATGGGAAGAGTCTCAGTGGCGATGTGAGCGATGAATTCCAGCAGTCGGCATTGAAAATCTGTGTTGACTTTTGCTTTCTCTCGGATTTCAGTGGGCGATGTAGTTCCTTTGAGCCATAACTAGATAGAAGTTAGCTTTACATTAGAATTGGAAGAGATACTGCCATATGCATATGAGGTGTAAATCGACCTTGATA
>VBAU01000328.1 GCA_005883855.1 Bacteroidota bacterium | reverse complement strand
ACGTAGTCGATCCCCATCCTTCTCAGGCTCTGATCACAGCTTGCAATTAAATATTTCCTTGAACCCCACTCCCCGTAAGGCCCTGGCCACATCAGGTAGCCGGCCTTTGAAGAAATGATCAGCTCATCGCGGAGATGACCCGGAAAATCCTTTTTTAAAATACGCCCAAAATTCTCTTCCGCAGAGCCCGGTGGCGGGCCGTAGTTATTCGCCAGGTCAAAATGCGTGATGCCTTTGTCGAAAGCGTGACGAATGATATTTCTTCCATCCTGGAAAACATCGACTCCGCCGAAGTTGTGCCAGAGACCTAAGGAAATGGCGGGCAACAATAAGCCGCTACTGCCGCATCGATTATAAATCATATTGGCATACCTGCTTTCTGAGGGAGTATACATGCAATTAGTTTTAGAAATTTTAGAAGCGCCGAAGGTATCAATTATCGCGGATTTCGCGGATTCGGTGGTTGCGCGGATCATGACTATAGCAGGCCTCAAACATTCGTTCCTGAAAATCGCCGTCACGGCTTATCTAATCAATTTGCCTTTGCCACATATTTCGTGCAAAAGGAACCGGGTAATGTGAGCCGGATCGACGCGAAATCTGCGTAATCCGTTCCTTCCCGTCGTCCGCGATCCGACTTTGGCATAGAATTTTCCCGAGTTCATTATATAAAACTCATGGCGATGACTCAACACATTCTTTCCCGGATCGCCATCTTCCTCTTATCGATCGTTTTGATCGTTTTCGGAATCGAACATTTTGTACATCCCAGAAACATGCTCATTTACGTACCGGCCTGGATTCCCGGCGGATTGACCTGGGTTTATGTTGTAGGAATTGCCTGTATCCTTGTGGCAATATCCTTCATGATAAATCGCATGGTTAAAGTAACCGCCTACCTGCTTGCCTTGCTGCTGTTTTCTTTTGTCTTCGGTGTCCATTTGCCTAATTACCTGAACACAGGTGATCCAGAATACAGGCAATTGGCATTTTTGAATGTTTTGAAGGATACGGCACTAGCGGCGTTTGCATTGTATATAGCAAGCAATGCGAGACATCAGCGAGTATTGGAAGAAACAGTTATTGAAGACGAAGTCAAGAAATCCGAACATCCGGTTCTTGAAGAAACAGAACAGATAGTCATGCAGGCTTAGACCCTTTTAAATGAGCGTGAGAATGTACTACCGTCCCGACTACTCGGGACGGTTTTTGTTTTTTAAATCATTTAAATCGATTCCCAACAATTTTTTCGCTAGCTCTCGAAGCGATTCATAATTTCCCTGGAGATGACAAGTGACTTGCCTGTATTCTTGTGTCTCCCCTATCGCTAATTCCTTCGCAGAGCTGGAGGACTCTATTTCATAAAAAGGCCCGAGTTGGGTTCCATCAGCAAGTGGTCCATCATTATATGAATTTACAACGTCGCCTTTGTATGGCTCTTTCTGCAGCTCCCATTTTGAATTCACATACATGCCACTCCCGTCAACGGGAAAAAGAATAAGTGTCAGGACATTTCGGTTAAAATCGAAACTTGCGGCGAGAGACTTTGCAATCAACGGTGACAGGCCAATCTTGCTTCTGTATTTGCCATCACAGGTAAAATACAACACGCTGTCTTTGAGCTCGAGGCGTTCCCGCGGAACATCGCCAAAATAGTTTGTCGTGATCAATGATTTCGCACCGGGTACCGGTTTGAAAGGTATAATGACTTTGGTTTCCTCTGTTGGCGTCATCATGCCCAGCAGCCAGATAGACAATAGACCTTTTTCTTTTTTCCAACGCTCCTCACCAATATTTTTTATTTGGTTGTTCGTTTCATAACCTATGCAATAAACATCAACTGGAATTTTTACATTGAGCTTTTGTTCAATTGAATTTCTATCAAGCAGCGAAATCGCTCTTTGAATGGAAATATTCAAAGTTGTGCCACTGTAATTCACAAGTACTGCTTTCGTTGAAAACACTGCCGTTGAATCATTGCTCATTGAAACATCATATGGAATAGTATCAATAACACCAGGAACTTGCCAGTGCGCGATATTAAAGGAATCATTCTTTTTAAAGTATATCGAATATTGCCCACCCTCCGGCCCCAACCAAAATCTTTCTTCACCACCGACCGGGTTAAATTGTGCTTTCTTTTTTCCGGATGATATTAGTTTGTAATTGATCCATCCAAAACTGGTTCCTGTGTCGCCCATAGCGGTAGTGGTCATGACTCTGCCCTGGTACTCTGGCGACAGCAAGATTTTTGCCTTGCCTTCTTTGTCGTGGAGTTCTATGACATTTTTAGAGTGTTGCTTCAGAAAATTGGCATCGTAGGCGTAAGTGCCATTTTTCACGTTGCGCAGGGAAGTATTTTTATCCGGCCCATTACACGCCAGGCAAGAAAATAAGATGCAGGCAGCAAAGCATTTTAGTGTCAGAGATTTCATACCGTAAATTTTAGCTTAGCGGTTTGTCACCGGCGGTTTATCACTGTAAAAGATATAATCAGTAGCATTCACGCCATAGTCATCATTGGGATTTAAAATTTTTACGGTGACAGTATGCTTTTTGCGTTGTAAACCATATTTCCAGAACAGCTCATGGCGCCGAGTGGTAAAACTGGTGGGCAGCTTAGCAGTTTCCATCTTTTCACCATCAATATAAAGCTCCGCTTCAAAAACGTAATCCGTCGCTTCCTTATTCTTTTTTTCTGCTTCTCCCCTTAGCGCAAAACCTGTCCCGTCGAATTCAAAAGTCAATTCCCTAAAATCAGATTTGCCCAGCCACTTTTTGTCAACAGGATACATGCCTTGAAATCCTTGCTCGAATTTCACCGTCTTTGGCAATTGCAAAACAATTGTCACATTATTTCCATTTACTTTACCGCCATTGCGCTCAATGTTTGACAATGCATGTTTGTAGCTGATGTCATACACTTTGTTTAACGACATAGTCGTGTACTTAAAATCGATGTCCTCGGCTTCTTTCAATCCCATTTTCCAGTAAGCCGGAATTTGCTTGTAGCCGATCATCGTGCCCAGTACTCCTCCGACCGATGAAGGATTGCAATCCGCATCTTGCCCGGCCCTTGTGGTAATCTCGAGACTTTTTGTGTAGTCGCCATTACCATATAATAAACCCAGGACGACATAGGCAGAATTTATTTTCGAATCAATATCGAAAGGATTGAACACTCCATCCGGACAACCAATATCGCCGGCCCATTTTTTTTGAATCTCCAGCCAGGTTTGTTGCCAATTAGCCGGGTATTGTTTGTGCCATTTGATCACATCGGATATGCACTGGTGAAAAGTTGACTGCGCAGGGATTGTCTTTAATGCCTCGCTTACTATATGAGTGATGTTGCCGGATGTAAAAGCTAAGCTGTACATCGCGCCAATAAAAACCCCACCATACCATCCGTCTCCATAATTCATGATGTGACCTATTTTATCACTAATGGTGGATGCAGCATTCGGCATCCCGGGACTCATCAATCCTGCAAAATCACTTTCAATCTGGTAATCGATGTCATCGGCATGAGGGTTGTACAACCAATAGCCGGATTGCGGCGCTTTTATGCCATTTAGTATGTTGTACCGGGCTGCCTGGTTTGCATGCCATAGCATGTACCCGGCATGCGCAAAAGCATTTGCGAACGAATCCACAGGCGCATCGAGTCCATATCGTTCGAACACGTCGACAAAAGTGAGATCCATATACAGATCATCGTAAAGCCC
>VBAU01000327.1 GCA_005883855.1 Bacteroidota bacterium | reverse complement strand
CTTAAGGAATAAGGACGGGTCGGGGAAACCAAACTTATCATTAAGTTTCTTAAAGAATGAAACAGGGTCCTGGTTGATCTCATTAAGTACAAATGAAGGCAGGTATGGATTTTCAAGCATCACGGTGATATACTCATTTGCAAAATGTTCAATCTTTTCAAACAGCGGCATGTTAGATTCGAAGATGAAGTTGATCTTTGGAAACAGTTTTTGTGCCGCTTCCATAAAGATCATCTCGAATAACTTTTCCTTACTCCGGAAATAATAATGCAACAAAGCTTTGTTGATACCAGCTTCATCTGCTATATCCTGCATCCTGGCGCCGGCCAGGCCTTTCGATAAAAAAGCCTTTCTAGCGGCGGCGAGGATCCGCTCCTGAGTGGGCTGATCTTTCTTTTTAACCATATAATTTAACCAAATGGTTAACAAAGATAAAAAAAAGTAAGAGTTTCTCGAAAAACTTTTCTTTTGCAGATCAATCCGATTCATTTATCCGGCTTGCCCAGGGAAAGTTTTTTTGCAAGAGATGGCACAGATGAACTCGCAATGGGCAATGGCAATAGGCAAGAGGCAATTGCCAGGTCGTTAAACTTCTGTAGACTATCAACTAAGAAACGCATTTGTAAAAATTCCTGCCTGACTGGCGTCACTCAGGAGGCGCGTAAGCGTTGGCTAAAGATTACCCCCACAAGCACACGAGTGACCATTGAGTATTGACTATTGACTTCCCTACTCCGCCCAGCTCATCACATAATTCTGATTTTCGATTTCCAATGCTTCTTTTGTCAGCATCAGCGGGTGGAAAGTGTCGACCATGACAGCCAATTCTTTTGTCTCCTTTGCGCCAATACTTTTTTTCACGGCACCTGGATGAGGTCCATGGGGAATACCGGCTGGATGCAGTGTGATCATGCCCCTTGTTACATTCTTACGGCTCATGAAGTCTCCGTCCACATAGTAGATCACTTCATCACTGTCGATATTGCTGTGATTATACGGAGCGGGTATAGCCTGCGGATGATAGTCAAACAACCGTGGGCAAAACGAGCAAACGACAAAATTGTTGGCTTCAAATGTTTGATGAACGGGCGGCGGTTGATGAACTCGCCCTGTTATTGGCTCAAAGTCGTGAATAGAAAATGCAAAGGGATAGCAATATCCATCCCAACCAACCACATCAAAAGGATGAGTGCCGTAATGCAGCCCATACAACATCCCTCTTTTTTTCGCCTTTATCAAAAAGTCACCCTTTTCATCATAACTCGGCAAATTTTGTGGTGGCCGGATGTCTCTTTCACAATAAGGTGAGTGTTCCAACAATTGGCCATATTTGCTCAGGTATTTTTTTGGGAACCGAATCGGGCTAAGCGACTCAACAATAAACAACCTGTTGTTAGAATCGGCAAATTCAATTTGGTAGATCGTTCCCCGCGGGATTACCAGGTAATCGCCGTAGCCAAAAGGCAACTCACCATACATCGTTCTCAAGACACCTTTGCCTTCATGTATAAAAAGCAATTCGTCTGCATCTGTATTCTTGTAAAAATACTCCTTCATGCCTTCCTGTGGGGCTGCTAACACAAGGTGACAATCATTATTCACCAACACAGGCCTTCGACTTTGCAAAAAATCTTTCTCAGGTTTTATATTGAATCCTTCAAAACTGCGATGCTTGAGCATTTTCTCCTCCGCCACATTCGGCGCCACACTGACCTGCGGCTCCGTTTTGACAATTTGCGTGGGTGAATGGTAATGATACATCAGCGAGGAATCATTCGAAAAACCTTCAGTGGAAAATAACTGCTCCGAATATAGTTCACCATCCGCTTTTCGAAACTGCGTGTGACGTTTGTGCGGAATGTTACCGAGTTTATAATAGTATGGCATAAGTAATTTGAGATTTGAGATTTGAGATTTTAGGTTTTGGGTCCGGACACTATTACCACGTATGAGGCTCCTGTTGCGTCGCACTCTTGTGCGCCAACAATCCTATTGAGCAGTTCCCGAAAGCTCAAGCATGGTCAACAGAAAAACGTACTTCCATTTTCTTTTGTCAATCCAATATGTGAAGTTCCTGTGGAAAAGCATAAAAAATTTTCTAAGCCAAAGTTAGGAAATACTAATTTCCATTTTTGAATTATGAAATTAGCTACAGCCGGTTTATTGATCATTAAAAACAGAAAACTATTACTTGCTTATAGCAGGAATAAGGAATGTTTTTATTTGCCCGGAGGGAAAATAGATGTTGACGAAACTGCAGCCCAAGCCTTGTGCAGGGAAATAGCTGAAGAAATGAATGTGACGATCGAAGAGAATGAACTGGAATATTATATGCACATAACAGCACCGGCCTACGGAGAAGAGAATGGAACGATCATGGAACAGGACTGTTTCTTTCTTCGCCGAAATGTAATACCCCAGGCTTCTTCAGAGATAGAGCAGCTAAAATACTTTTCTCTCGCCGATTACCTTTCGCAGGCAAATCAAGCCCCTGGAGCTGTAATGATATTAAAAGAGATTCACCTAAATGGCCTTATTGACTAGATAGCCCGGCTAGATGGGACGCCGTGTTCAAATTCATCTCATGCTATTCAATAAATAGCTCTAGCGCTATTAATTACTTTTCTTAATTTAAAGTTCCCCTGACAACGATGACTAATTAAGATAAAAGATGCCTCAAATAACTACACTCATTGTAGATGATGAATTGCAAAGCCGTTCACTCATAAAAAAACTTTTACTGGACAACTTTCCTCAATTCATAGTTGAAGAGGCTGAATCTGTCAATTCTGCCAAAGAAAAAATAGATCAAGGCCAACCGGACTTGGTTTTCCTTGATGTACAGATGCGGGGTGAGACCGGATTTGACCTCCTGGATCAAATTGACAAAGTAAATTTCAGGATCATCTTTACGACAGCTCACAGTGAATTCGCATTAAAAGCCTTTCGTTACAGCGCACTGGATTACCTGATGAAACCAATAGACACAGAAGAATTCAAGTCCGCTGTTTCAAAGGCACTCGTTCAAATAAGGAATCAGCAATCACCCAAAGAACAAATACAATTCTTGAAAGAAGTGAGATCGAATCAGAAAACTCCCGATCGAATCACCATACCCACGGCTGAAGGTTTTTTACTTGTTGCTATAAAAGACATTCTCTATTGCCACGCAGTCGGCAATTACACCGAATTTCATCTTCTGAACCGTCCGAAGATAGTTTCAAGCTATACTCTGGGTTATTATGATGAAATACTGTCCGGCCACCAATTTTTTCGTGTACACCGTTCTTATCTTGTCAATTTATTGCATATAAAAATGTATAAGCGTGGCGATGGCGGGACCATTGTTATGAACGATGGCGGAGAAATTGAGATCTCGCGGAATAATAAGGAGGCGTTCCTGAAACTTTTTAAAATATGAGGACGATAAAAGCGCCGATATCATCTTCAAAAATTTTTTACTGTGTCATCTTTTCGCTGTATTTCTTTTGTCTTCACGCGCAAGACTTTCACATCAAAACTTATACATCAAAAGATGGGTTGTCTTCCTCTTACATCCTGTCCACTTACCAGGACAAACTCGGTTACTTATGGATCGGTACACCAAATGGCTTGAATCGATTCGATGGAAAATATTTTGTTAACTATGGCTTCAATGAAGGGTTGCCCGATGTTCGAAGCTTT
>VBAU01000326.1 GCA_005883855.1 Bacteroidota bacterium | reverse complement strand
ACTTTGATCTTATTCATTTCTTTTTGTTTTAATTATTATTGTAAATAAAATCTCTAACGGCATATTTCATTCGAATATTCACTGATAACTCATCCACCCATACTTTCCTGTATGGCAATCGGAATTATGTTTTTTGTTCTCGTCATTTTAATTTTTGTCCCGATAGCTATCGGGATTGTTTTACAAAGCTTCGATCAATGTTCGTCAAGACGGAGACTTTGCTCAATCGTATAACAATGATCCCAGATGAAAACATCGAAGCCTGCGAGCTTGGTGGACCATTTGGGAGTCAGTGTATTGACGGTTTTAATTACAACCCGGTCAATATAATCGTCAAATGCTGCCCATGGATTCTCTTTATCATCAGGATTAAGTCCATCTGTAAATTTGGTTGATTTCAACGCCTGGCGTGCAGTATTCCTTAAGTCATTCATGAATTCAATTTGAAGAGCAACATCACTGTGCGTGCCAGAGCGTTCAACATGGCCGGATACAAGTACATCCCAATCCATTTTGTTGATCTCTTCCATCTGCGCAAAATATCCGGGAACATCCTGGGCTAAGGCAAGTCGCCGCCATGGTATCCAACCTGGAAATATGATGTCAATAACCATGAGCGTTCTTTGAGCTGGTGCGTAAATGAAGATATTACCAGGTTCGTGTGCGTTACCATGGTAAGATAGTTCGAGTGTTTGACTTCCAACTTTGAGTTTATAGTTGTCTTTAAAAGTTACCGTTGGAACCGGGCGGGCCGGATCGTTTGCACGAACCAAAAGCCTTTTTGTTTCTTCCTGGGCTATGATGACTGTATGGTCGCCCAGGTTGAGACTACCTGCACCGCCCACATGATCAGCATGTGAATGGCTGTAAATAAAATGAGTAATAGGTTTGTTTGTTACTTCTGCAATTGCCTTTGGAATGTATTGAGCCAATTGCTCAGGTGCATCTGCAAGAACGACACCCGTTTCATATACCAGAAACATACACTGAATGGCATTATCGGTAATCATGTATAAGCCTTTGCCAAGTTCCTGAAGGCGATAACCTTTGGAGGGATCGATTGATGGGCCCTTTGCTGATTCATTTATCTTAATGTGATTTTCAATACGAACACCAATCGGGGCTATGACCGGCATATTCGGATAGGGATCACCAGCAGCACCGGACACCGGAAGCTGGGCGAAAGTGGAGGTAGAGAGTAGCGCAAAGACAACCATAACTGTGGCATTTGCAAATATTTTGTTCCTTTTCATTGTTTTGATCTTTTAATTTTTGAAATTGGTTTTTCGAAAATATCTCAATATCGATCGCCGGTCAAGTGCCAAACACCCTATCCGGACTAAGATGTTCGTGAACCAGCCATTTGTAAACTTCAAAATTTTTTTAATTAGGTGGCGACCAATAAGTCCGTTTCATTTTACCTGTTGGAAGCAGTCTGAAAGAGGAATGAGTAGTCCGAGTAACAAAGGATTCTTCAAAATGGAGGTGAGTGGCGGTTCCGGATATCTCGTAAGTAATTTTCTATATTAATGCAAATACTACTTTCGACTTGATGACAGGTTAATTGCTGGTGTATTTTAGAAAATCTATAGCACATCAATTTTACCCCGACAAGAACCGAGAATACTAATTATAAACAGGCAAGGGGAATTTTTTGTCTTTCTCTAAACTGGCGGGTTTCTGTTTCTTATTTATATAAATATATTTTAGATCCCATTTAGTAATATCCAAAAGTAGTCCAGCAGTCACCTGTTATCAAGCCAATGTAAAAAGTCGGTTACTTTTTCTTTTGAAACAAGTAGTTTGTCTTTGGCTGGAATTACAAGATTAACCAACAGCTTACGCGCGAAGTAATGCTCCACTTCTTTTACTGCATTGAAATTAACCAGGTATTGCTTGTTTAATCTGAAAAACTGTTTCGCTAATAAAACGTTTTTGATTTGTTTCAACGAATGATTCACAAAATATTCGTTACTATCAAAATCAACAATGATTGATGAATCATATTTAACGTAGAAAAAAGCAATGTTTTCAGTAAGCACATTGATATACTTATTGTTTTTGAAAACCAGGAAGCTCTTTTTACCTACTGGTGCTGCCAGTTTCATTATCAGATCGTCAAGGTTTGGAACAGGATGCTGTTGAAAGAAATTTTTAAAATCTTCGGTGTTTTTAAGAGCAGTAGTAATTTCACCTGCTCCCAATGAGTGAAGGGCGTGTCTGTCAGAAGGTATAATAGTTGCTGCAGATTGTTGTTTCATTTCAATGTATTTTATTTAATCACTCCGATTGATGTTATTTATAATCTGCTGAAATGGTAGTGGCCTTCCACTCCTGTAGTTCCGAAGTCATCGCCGCCAACTTTCCCGACGCACGGTTATAAGCATCCTCACCTAAATACAAATGAAGTGGTGGCTGTTCACTTTCGGCGAGCTCGATGAAAATCGCTGAAGCTTTTTCCGGATCCCCCGGCTGTTTGCCATCGCCTGCCAAGTAACGCCTCTGCGTATCTTTTACAGCTTTGTAACCGTCAATCCTGCTTTCGGTATACGAGAGAGAGTTTTTGGTAAGAAACCCTGTTCGAAAACCGGATGGCTCAACAACAGATACTTTAATACCGAATTCTTTCACATCTAATGCAAGCACTTCTGTAAAAGCAGCCACGGCAGCTTTGGTCGCTGAATAAACAGCCCAACCGGGTGCTCCTGCAAATCCGGCAACAGAACCAATATTGATGATGTACCCTGACCTTTGCTTGCGCATAACAGGCAAGACGCTTTTAATAACATCGATAGTAGCCATTACGTTGACATCAAAAATATTCCTGATCTCCTGTTCGGTAATTTCTTCCACTGTCCCTGCCATACCATAACCGGCATTATTAACAACAACGTCAATTTGTCCGAATGCTGCGAGTGTTTGCTGAATGGAATCATCAATGGAATCCACATTGTTCAAGTCAACTGCCAGCGGAAGAAAACTCCCGGTATCAACAACACCGACTGCTTTTTTTAATGCCTGAGCATTGCGTGAAGTTGCAGCAACACGATAATCATTTTCCAGCAATTTTTTTACAAGTGTCAGGCCCAATCCCTGGGAGCTACCTGTGATATACCAAACTTTTGAATTGTTCATGACTTAATAATTTTAGATGTTTCGTCAACCAATGATTGCATTAACACTGATGCTTTGGTGTGTTTAAGAATAGGTGCGATTTGCCCGCTCCAGAAGTGGATCATATCCCATTTCTGCTGATCAAGCGCAGCTTTTCTTAGTGATGACATAAAGGTGGTTTGCAATGGGAACGGCAAAAATTGTTTTTCTTTTCCTTCAATATCTTTCGCAAGACGGCTTGTGATACCGCGACCCAATCTGCCTGTAAACGCACGTGACAGGGTAGTGTATTGTGCACAGGCAAAGCACCCGATTCATCACATGCTAAGAAAGCAGTGCCCACCTGCACAGCATCGGCTCCTAATGTTAGTGCCGCTGCAATGCCCCGTCCGTTTGCAATACCACCAGCCGCAATGACCGGCGTCTTCACCTTTTCTTTGATTAATTGAAGCAGCACAAATGTTCCCGTCGTTGATTGTTCAGCAGGAGCGAGAAATGATGGGCGATGTCCGCCCGCTTCAAAACCCGAAGCAATGATCATATCTACACCAGCCGCTTCCAGCGCTAGGGCCTCGTTGAGGGTTGTAGCAGCCCCAATAGTCTTAATACCCAACCTGAGGCATTGCTCCAATACATCAGCGGACGGTATTCCGAATACAAAGCTGAACACTTTGGGACGTATATCCAGTATTACCTGCAGTTGATTTTCGAATCTGGATTTAAAAGGCGCAGGTTTTAAAGGTAAAGCAATACCTGCTTGATCAAAATAAGGCTTGAATGTTTTTACAGCCTGTTCGAATTGTTCATCGGTAACCGTGCCATCTTGTACATCACTATCTGAGACCCATAAGTTGAGATTATACGGCTTGCCTGTTGCTGTTTTGATCCTACTATTTACTTCAATGATCTCTTGGGGAGTTAATGTATAAGCCCCATAACCTCCCATGCCACCTGCATTGGATACAGTGGCAACCAACTCAACTGATGAAAGGCTGCCACCGAATGGCCCTTGCATGATCGGGTAATCAATACCCAGTATTTCTGTTGCTTTTGTTTTATACCACATGGCTTTTCAATTTATTCGTTGGTGTCGCTGATCATTTTATTTACGATGAGCCAACTGTTGTTCAGCTTATGGAAGGAAAGGAATTCATGATAATTAAAATCATACATTTTTACTTTCACTTCGGCGACAGCAATAGAGTTAACCAATTTAACTGAGATGATTTCACCTTTGAATGACTTTCCGGAATCTTTTGGGCTTTGCCTGTTTTTGACACCATCGAGATATTGCTCAAGCGTTTTGGCATACGGTTGGCCTTTAACATCACCGAATAGCAATGTGCCGGTATTAAACACCTGGTTTAAGAGATCGAGGTTTCCTTCATAAATTCCCTTGAAGTAGAAATCTTCAAGCGAATTAGCAATTGCTGTGCTGTCTTGAATGTCGTTTTTCATTTTTTTACTATGTTGCGCTTTCAGACCCGTCAGTGTGCAGAGAAGAAAAGCGGTTAATAAATATTTTTTCATATCAATTCCATTTATGCCTTTTAACTGAAATCTGCTACCGGTTCAGATATGGCCCTCCCAGTGAGACTGACATTCAAATCAAAATCATTATAGATAAGCGTATCGCCAAGATTTTTGAAAAAATTCCCGGAACGGAATTTCATTCCATAGCGAGTGCGGTCAATAATGATCTTACCTGAAGCGGTGAGCGTGTCATTAATTATATTCAAGTTAGCATTGAGGGTGACGGGATGAGTAATATCTTTAATGGTCAGGTCGCCGATGACACGGTAACTATTTTTTTTTTGCTCAACCGAGGTGACTACGAACAGCGCTTCAGGGTATTTTTCTGATGCAAAGAAATCTTCGGAGGCCAAATGCCCGGCAAGTTGTGCATTGGTAGCCGGATCGGTGATATCGATAATTTTGATCGATGTAGTGTCTATGACAAATTTGCCAGCAGCAAGTTTACCGTCTTTTAAAGCAAGTGTCCCTTCTTTAATAGCAATGGTTCCGTTATGTGCGCCGGTCACTTTGCGTCCTATCCAATCGATGCTGCTCTGTGCAACAACAATTTCAAATTCCTTATATTCCATTTTGTGTGTGTTTTAATTACAACACAAAGTTGAAACGGATTGAGGTGGTGATTGCGTGACCTGCATCACATTTAAATGGAACAAGAGCTTTTGTGATGTATATCACATTTCAGGAATAATAAAGGCGGCTTAGTGTTTCCCTCGAGACACCTAAATAAGCAGCGATTAATTGCTTAGGTACAATATTGTAAAGAGCGGGATATTGTGATTGTAAAGAACGGGATATTGTGCCATCAATTCTTCAAATCGTTGTTTTGCATCGTTCTTCATCAGGGATAATAACCTTTTTTGTAAGGCCACAAAACCTTTGTTGGTACGCCAGCGGAAAAAATGCTCTGCTGTGTAAATCTCTTGACATATTTTCTCCCGGTCAGCATTGGATAAGCAAAGCACCTCTGTGTCAACTTGCGTTTGATGTACAAGGATTTCAAACTATTTATTGGTTACACTTATGCTGATGTGAACAGCCACTTTGATAATGTCAAAAGCTGGTTTCCTCTAACCGCAAGACACCGATTAAATAATGTCTTGATTTACGAACACGAGGGCAGTTTAAAGATCGGATTGGAGGCTTATTATTTTAGTCCGCAAAAGTTAAACGATGGATCCATTGGAAAATCATACTGGATCTTTGGGCTAATGACAGAAAAACTATGGAAAAATTTTTCGTTGTTTATCAACTTTGAAGACTTTACGGATACCAGGCAAACAAAGTTCGACACGATCTACACGGGCACAATCGATAATCCGGTTTTCAGGGATATTTATGCACCGGTGATGGGTTTGTGGTAAACGGTAGGATTAAAATAAAGCTCTATGGCGGGGAGCTTTTTAAAAAAATAGTTAGCAGCCGAAATAAATTTCGCCGATAAACGTCAAACATAAGCAATGCGTCTCCCGAGTCTTCGAGCTGGACCTGGTTTGACGCGGACGTTCTTTCAATTTACTTTTCGTAGAAATATGAGTCCCAAAAAGCACTTTCATCAATTCTGGATGGCGTTCAGTCATCCAAAAGTTTTTGTTTTTATACTTCTCGGTGCGGGAGTGATCTTTCTAACTTTTTTAACGGAAAATAATGCGCTGGAAATCGCTATCTCCGGTTTTGCCTCAGTTTTTATCGGCATCGGTGTAAATAATTTCTCGTCCTTTGAAACATCATTGAAGGATAGAGAGAGACTAAAATCCTATGTAGATCACTCCAAGC
>VBAU01000325.1 GCA_005883855.1 Bacteroidota bacterium | reverse complement strand
CAGGTTACTACTCGGCGAAGTAAAAAAGAACGGAACCGTGTCGCTGACTGAAACGCTTGACACGCCGGATCTCTGCTGGATTGAGAGCTCTGAAGGAAAACATGCCGGCGAATTCATTGTCGCATTCAGCAGAAAAAAAGATGAAGTGAGCAGGCCGGCTTTCGTTCCCGCATTTGAATCCGGGAAGAAAGAAGTTAAGCGAATCTGTCCCGTGGGTTCTGATTGGCTTTATGCGAAAATATATTGTGGTGTGAGAACAGGAGAGAAATTGTTGGCCGATGTCCTGCGACCATTTGTAGAGCAACTAACAGCAGATAAGACCATTGACAAATTCTTTTTTATTCGCTTCCAGGATCCCGACCATCACATCCGCATCCGCTTTCACAATGCTACACAAGAAGATTTCTGGAAGGAAGTAATAGTTCGGTTGAACAGAATAATGCAGCCTTACCTTGAAAACCGGCTTGTGCATAAGATTCAATTCGGTACTTATCGACGCGAAGTAGAAAGATACGGCTATGACACCATGTCTCTGAGCGAGGATATTTTCTGGCATCAGTCCCAATCCGTGCTGAAATTCATTTCCATGTTGGAAGGCGACGAAGGTGAGCAATATCGCTGGCAGGTAGGGCTAAAGGCGATTGACCTTTTCCTGGATTCATTTTCTTACAGCCTCGAACGAAAATCTAACCTTGTAACAGTGCTCGATAAAAATTTTTGTGCGGAATTCAAAATTGGATCTGAACAGAGGAAAAAGATTTATGAGCGATTTGCTAACCACAAGTCAATTATTGACGTACTGATGAGTGACAGGTGGGAAGACGATGAAAACCTGTCGAAAGCCATTAATATTTTCAAGGTCGATAACACCGATTATCTCTCCACAATCGATCAGATTTTAAAGGCGCAATCGGTGAAAGGAAATGCTAAACAACTTGAACAATTGTTGACAAGTTATCTGCACATGTTCGTTAATCGTTTATTCATGGGCAATCAACGAAAAGTGGAATTGGTCTTGTACGAATATCTGTGGAAGATTTATGAATCAAAACTGGCAAGAGAGAAAAGAGAGAGAAAAATTTTGGGACCTAAAATCGTAAGTTCATGAAATTCCCTTTTAGTTACCAATCGGGTAAGGTAGATTGCGGACCTGCCTGCCTGAAAATGATAGCGGAATTTTATGAGCAGCACCATGAATTAAATTTCTTGAAAGAAAAATGTCGGGTCAAAAAACATGGCGTTTCGATGAATGATCTTTATAAGGCAGGCAAAGCGATCGGCTTCCATTGTGCCGGTTTTAAGTTGACAATCGAAAGTTTAAAGCAAGTTGTTTCAAAAGCTCCCGTGATACTTCACTGCAATGAAAATCATTTTGTGGTTGCGTACAAGACGCCAAAACCGAATAGAAAGGGTCTCTATCACATTGCTGATCCGGCAAACGGGTTGATTACTTTAAAAGAAGTCGAATTTGCGAAATACTGGATGGGCGGAACAGAGCGGAAGAATAGTTCTATGATTGGCTATGCGTTATTATTAGATCCGGTATAGTAATTCTTCTATAACCAATGTAGCGTGTAAATTTTTGAAAAAGTTTCACCATTTTGTTTACCTTCAGCCAACTTCGCTCGACAAATAACATGGGATAATCTGTCGACTTCCGTATTTAGCTCTTACCCTTAAAAATTTTTTCATCTCACTCTATTAAAGCTCGCTCTCCCTTTGCCAAAGGACTTCGAAATCGCACGATTTCGAGATGAATTTTTATTGTTCACCATAAAACGTAACGCACATGAAACAAGTCATCAAGCAAATTGCACAGCCTTTATTTTTTGTACCTCCGTTGTCCTTTCTTTTCTCGGCTGAAAAATGAAATCTGATTATTCACGCACAATTTTTTTAAACTTAAACAAGAAATGCTTATGAAAAGGATTACTTTCTTAGTCGCGATTATGTTATTAGTCGCTTTTTATTCCTGCCAAAAGGAAATCAGTCATCCCAATCAACAACCGGAAGATCTCGTTAACGCGGCCAATGCCAACAGCGAACATGGTCATTTAAAACAAACCAAAGAGGTTTCTTCTGATGGCGTTTTTAAATGGATCGATATCCAATTGCAAATGATGAGAACCAGTTCACCTTTTATTGGAGGGTTACCGGTTTCGCGTGTGTACGGTTACACCGGTGTGGCGTTATATGAAGCTGTTGTTCCTGGTATGCCGTCCTATCAAAGTTTGTCGGGACAGTTATCTGGAATGCCGTCGATGCCCAATACAATGCCTGGGTATGCCTATCATTGGGGAGTGGTCGCTAATGCAACGATGGCGGCAATGAGTCGTAATTTTTTCCCTATTACTTCAGATGCGAACAAAGCTGCAATGAAGAAACTCGAGGACAGTTTGAATGCGATTTATCAAAATGAAATCTCAGATGCAGCAACATTTAAACGTTCTGTTGATCGGGGACAACAAGTAGCTCAACTAATTTTCGCCTGGGCTGAGACAGATGGATATAAAAATGCCCAAGGCAATTATACACCGCTTGGTGCTGGCTATTGGGCACCCACACTTCCTGCCTTTTTAGCAGCGTTTGGACCGCATTGGGGAGAGAACAGGCTAATGGTCGCCGGTAGTTTGGATGGAAGCGCTCAACCCGCTCCTCCGAGTTATTCCACAGATCCTTCTTCTGCTTATTATCAGACGGTAAAAGAAGTGTATGATATTTCGCAAACACTTACCCCAGAGCAAACAGCAATTGGATTGTTTTACAGGGACAATCCAGGATTTGGCGGTGGGCACTACCTTTCCCAGTTTAAACAGGTGCTGCAGCAGGAGCAGCCTGGTCTTGATTTTACTGCGTTTGCTTATGCCAAAACAGGCATTGCAATAGTTGACGCCGGCATTGGTTGTTGGAAGACCAAATACACTTATAACCAGGAGCGGCCGATAAAATACATTAGGGAAGTACTAGGGCATTCCGGATGGAATCCATTGTTCAACACTCCAAATTTCCCCGATTTTCCATCCGGTCACTCGACCCTTGCTGGTACTTTTGCGGAAATAATGGAAGGATTATTCGGGTACAGCTATGAATTTACAGACCATTCTTATGATTACCTGGGAATGGCCCCCCGGACCTATCATTCATTTGATGGACTGGCAAAAGAAATCGGAGCTGCTCGAGTATATGCCGGCATCCATTACACATATTCATGCACGGCAGCCGTGTTGCAAGGAAGAACAATTGCCAAAAATGTGAATCGTTCATTAAAATTTTTGAAGGAATGAGATCGTGCTCCATGTAACAGGAGTCCGAGGGTAGTCGGTCAACACATTCTGAACAGTGTCAAGTTCATAAAGGAATAAGTAAGGTCCGGTAACTGAGGCCACTGTGTGGCCTCAGTTTTTTTGAGCTCTCCTGGTCAACGCTATGTTCTTTTTTCATCGATTTGTTCATTTCGTCTCAACTCTTCCAATTTGTTTTTTCCGTATGCCAGTCGCGTAATTGATACGAATAGAACGGGCACAATAAAAATTGCAAGCGACGTGGCTGCTAACATTCCGCCAAATACTGTCCAACCAATTGTCGAACGAGCAATTGCTCCGGCTCCTTTTGCAAAT
>VBAU01000324.1:493-7721 GCA_005883855.1 Bacteroidota bacterium | reverse complement strand
GGAATAACCGAACAACTTACAGAAATTGGTTTTCAGAGCGATAGGCTGAAAACGGGAACGCCGCCGAGGGTTGATGGAAGGAGTTTGGACTATGAAAAGATGGAAGAGCAGCCTGGCGATCCTGAAATAACCGGCTTTTCATTTCTTGGTACGCCAAAGCCCCAGACACAAAAGAGTTGTTGGATAACGTATACGAACAAGCAGGTACATGAGACTTTAAAAACGGGGTTTGACAGAAGTCCAATGTTTACAGGACGAATAGAAGGGATAGGACCCAGGTACTGCCCAAGCATTGAAGATAAGATCAATCGATTCTCTGAAAGAGAAAGGCACCAGCTTTTCATAGAGCCGGAAGGCTGGAATACGATCGAAATATACGTCAATGGGTTTTCCACTTCACTACCCGAAGAAGTTCAATACGAAGCTCTTCGTATGATACCGGGTTTTGAGAATGCCAAAATTTTCAGGCCCGGGTATGCAATTGAATATGACTACTTTCCACCGACACAACTTAAATATACCCTCGAAACCAAATTAGTCGACAACCTATTTTTTGCAGGACAAATCAATGGAACAACGGGCTACGAGGAAGCCGCCTGCCAGGGTTTGATGGCTGGCATTAATGCTCATCAAAAAATCAAAGGACTTTCGCCAGTGGTTCTGAAAAGGAGTGAGGCCTATATCGGAGTCCTCATCGACGACCTCGTCAGCAAAGGAACCCAGGAACCATACAGGATGTTCACATCCAGGGCTGAATTCAGAACTTTACTTCGACAAGACAATGCCGACCTGCGACTAACTGAGCTGAGCTATCGTTTGGGCTTAGCCTCTCAAAAAAGAATGGAAAAGGTCCTTGAAAAAAAACGTGCAGTTAAGAACATACAATCCATTTTAAAAGAGACGGCAATCGATCCGGAGGAAGTAAATCATTATTTGAATTTAGTTGACTCATCACCAATTTTCGAAAAACAAAAAGCAGAAAGATTATTGCTTCGCCCCGGTGTGGAATTACAAGAACTGATTTCTCACGTAGACAAACTCAGGGACATGTTCGGCTCGTGTCCAAAGGAGACGATTGAGCAAGCTTCCATTCAACTGAAATATGATGTCTACATTGAAAAAGAAAAAGAACTTGTAAAAAAAATGAACCAGTTAGAGGATCTTGAAATACCTGAAAATTTTGATTTCAAAAAAATCAATGCGCTGGGCAATGAAGCGAGAGAAAAGCTTACGAAAATCAGACCTCGAACGCTTGGCCAGGCGAGCCGAATATCCGGAATCAACCCTAGCGATGTACAGATTTTAATGGTGTACATGGGAAGATGATTGTCGAAAAATGAGCTGACTCAATTTGAATTCACTCAGTTGAAGATTGCTTTGCTCCCAAAAGCAGCACTTCGTTAACCTGCACTTCAGAAATATATTTCTTTTTTCCCTCCTTATCGTTATAGCTGCGACTGACTAGTTTTCCTTCAATAGCCACGGCCTTTCCTTTATCAAGATATTTCTCCGCTACATCGGCCACTTTACCCCACGCGATGAGGCGGTGCCATTGCGTTTCTTTAACCGACTCGCCTTTTGAGTTTCGAAAATTTTCACTAGTTGCCAAGCTGAATTGGGCCAACTTTTTTCCGTTTTCTGTTTTTTTTATTTCTGGTTTGTTTCCCAAATTTCCGATAAGCTGAACCCTGTTTTTGAATGCATACATAAGATTTAGTTTTTGTTTTAGTGTATATATGTATGTTGACATAAGAAACCGAAAGCTTCACCGCACTGGCCGACATCCCGAATTGAAATTAGCTTGAACGTCGATCACCTCAACAAGAAAAACAACCACTTTTTCCAGTTTCTTCATCAAAAAAAACGGTCAATGCCGGACAGATTAAAAATCGGTGCAGGCAGGGTCTGGTTTTTGTTGCCTTTTAATCAAAATCTATTTTTCATTTTAAATCGATTTATTATGGCAAAATTGAATGGAAAGACTGTAGCCATTCTTACCGAGAATGGCTTTGAAGAAGTTGAATTGACCAGCCCCAAGAAAGCACTTGAGGATGCGGGCGCAACAGTACATGTTGTTTCGCCGCAAAAGGATAAAGTGAAAGCATGGAATCACGATCATTGGACCATTGAGCTTCCCGTTGACAAAAACGTTTCCGATGCGAAGGCTGAAGACTATGACGCGCTCATGCTTCCCGGAGGTGTGCTTAACCCGGATAAACTTAGAAGAAATAAAGAAGCGGTAGAGTTTGCGAAAGATTTTTTAGAGACCGGGAAGCCGGTCGCCGCTATATGTCACGGCCCCCAACTCCTAATTGAAACAGGTTTGCTGGAGGACAGAGATATGACTTCGTACCCCTCCGTACAAACTGATTTAAAAAATGCAGGTGCTAACTGGCACGACAGAGAGGTAATCGTAGATAACGGGCTGGTGACCAGTCGCAGTCCGGATGACCTGGAAGCATTTAATGAAAAAATGATCGAGGAAATTGCAGAGGGGATACATACGCCAGCACCAGCTCATTGATCATTTAGAAAACCTCGGCTTTTTGTCGGGGTTTTTTGTTACGTATCAGGTTAAAAAATAAAGATACCCGGTACCATCTAAATACTAATTTTTTTAGTATCTTGCTAAAAATATAAGCACTGGGAATTTGGTCAACTTAATTAATGCCTTCAACAAAAGCAGATATCATCGCTCAATTGCGAAGGGAGATTCTTCCTCTACAGGGTATAAGGCCAAATGCATTTCCCAATGCTTCGTTTCCTCTAGGTGTAGTTCATGAGTTTTGCTATAACCGACTTGAAGATGAGACAGCTTCTTGTGGATTTATTGCAGCTGTGCTATCAGCGCTAATGAAAAGCGGTGGAGTATCATTATGGATCAGTCCTTCCAGAATATTATTTCCTCCTGCACTCAAATCTTTTGGTATTGACGTTGATAAAATAATATTTCTTGATCTCCAAAAAGAAAAAGAAGTTTTATGGGCCATGGAAGAAGCGCTCAAATGTGATGGCCTGACAACTGTTGTTGCCGAAACGCGGCAAATTGACTTTAATGCATCGCGGCGGCTCCAACTAGCTGCGGAACAAAGTAAAGTCACCGGATTTGTTCTTCATCGCTCTCAAAATTCTTTTTATATCTCCACTTCTGTCACCCGTTGGAAAATTACTCCGTTGCCCAGCGCATTTCCCAATGATATGCCTGGTGTAGGCTATCCCCGATGGAATGTCGAATTATTATCGATTCAGACATATTTCAAATATAGAATCGATACCAATAGAAGTGCATAAGAAAACTGGATGAAATGGCTAAGCGTTTTGTTTCGATATGGTTCCCTTATTTGAGAACAGATTGGTTTGCCCGACATGAACGCATCCTGGATGAGGCGCCTGTTGTGCTAGTTTGTCCGGATCATGGTCGAATGATAGTTACTGCTGCTAATGCCATTGCACAATCACAAGGCATAGATATAGGAACGGTGCTCGCAGATGCACGGGTAATTGTTCCGTTTTTACAAGTCTTCGACGATAAACCAAATATCTCTGATAAATTACTAAACAGTCTTGCAGAGTGGTGTATTCGATTCAGTCCTTCAGTCGGTATTGATTTACCCGATGGACTAATACTGGATGCAACCGGATGCGCTCATTTGTGGGGTAGCGAGACCAGTTACATACAAAGCATTCGTACCCGATTAAAAAAATTAGGTTACGATAATCGCGTGGCAATAGCAGATACGATTGGTTGTGCCTGGGCTATTTCCCATTTTGGAAAAACCTCTTTTATCATAGAGACTGGTCAGCAAGCAACTGCATTACTCACCTTGCCACCTTCAGCTCTTCGACTTGATGCCGACATCGAGGAGCGATTACACAAATTGGGTCTTCATCACATTAAGCATTTTATTGGAATGCCTCGTTCCGCTCTTCGAAGACGTTTTGGTCGGCAGTTTCTTCAAAAATTAGATCTTGCTCTTGGTTATGAAGAGGAAGTAATTCAGTCGGTTCATCCCATTGAACCATACCAGGAGCGATTACCTTGCCTGGAACCCATTATTACCGCAACAGGTATTGAAATCGCCTTACAACGACTGCTTGAAACATTATGTTACCGTCTTCAACACGAGGAGAAAGGAATTCGTGCTGCAGTTTTTAAATGTTATCGCGTAGATGGAAAGGTTGAGAAAATTGAAATCGGAACCAATCATTCCACGCATAACATCAAACATCTTTTTAAACTTTTTGAAATTAAATTACCAACCATCGAACCTGCCCTGGGAATTGACTTATTTATATTAGAAGCTCCTAAAGTGGAAAAAATTTCTCCATTGCAAGAAAAATTGTGGGAGAAAGTTTATGATTTAGATAATGCCAGGTTATCAGAATTACTGGATCGTTTAGCTGGCAAAATGGGTGCAAACAGTATTCATCGTTATCTGCCTGATGAGCACTACTGGCCAGAGCGATCAATGAAACTGGCTTCATCACTCCAGGAAAAACCAACTACGACATGGAAAATAGATAAGCCCCGCCCTCTTCAACTTTTATCAAACCCAGAACCTATTGAAGTAACTGCCCCTATCCCTGATTATCCACCCATGTTATTCCGATACAAAGCAAAACTGCACAAAGTAGTTAAGGCTGATGGACCAGAGCGAATCGAACAAGAATGGTGGTTACAAGAAGGACTGCATAGAGATTATTATTGCGTAGAAGATGAAGAGGGTTGTCGGTATTGGCTATTCCGGTCGGGACACTATAGTGCTGATAAATCATACAAATGGTTTATTCATGGCTTTTTTGCTTGAGATGGAGGGTGTATGAGATATACTGAATTACAAGTAACGACCAATTTTAGTTTTCTTCAAGGCGCATCTCACCCGGAAGAATTCGTAGAACAGGCGGAATTGTACAAATACCGGGAAGTAGCCATTACAGATCGAAACACATTTGCAGGCATTGTTCGCGCATACGCTGCCACCAAAGGAAAAAATGTTCGAATTATCTACGGCTGTCGACTTGATCTGTTGGATGGGCCCAGTCTTCTTGCATATCCCACCGATAAGGCAGCTTACTCCCAACTTTGCTCGCTTCTAACAAAAGGTAATCTTCGAACAGAAAAAGGAGAATGTGATCTGTATAAAGCAGACGTATATGAACATACGAAAGGTGTAAAATTTGTAGTGATTCCGCCTGACGTATTAAATAACGAGTTCGACTTTGAACCTTCATTCCCAAACGATTTAAAAGAATATTGTGAGGTCTTCAATGATCATCTTTATATCGCGGCATCGCGTCGGTATCATGGTGACGACAACAAATTTCTTTACCGTCTTACACAATTATCTGCACAACTAAATGTTCCCCTGGTCGCGACAAACAATGTATACTATCATGAGCCTTCAAGGAGACAACTACAAGATGTTTTAACCTGCATTCGTGAAAAATGCACCATCTACAATGCCGGGTTTCGTTTGTACCCCAATGCAGAGAGACATTTGAAATCGGAGCAGGAAATGTTACGATTGTTCCGACAATATCCGAATGCCATTAAGCGCACACAGGAAATAGTGGAAGCGTGCCACTTTTCGTTGAACGAAATAAAATATGAATATCCAAAGGAGATCACAACTGAAGGCCGTACTCCGCAAGAAGAGCTTGCCTATTTAAGTTGGAAAGGAGCTAAACAACGTTATGGTGATTACATTCCGGAGAAAGTTGTAACTGCAATTCGTCATGAGCTTACTTTTATTGAGCAAGTGAATTATGCCTCTTACTTTCTCACGGTATATGACATTGTTCGCTTTGCAACACAGGAAGGAATTCTTTGCCAGGGAAGAGGGTCTGCCGCTAATTCAACCATTTGTTTTTGTCTTGGGATCACATCAGTTAACCCAACTAAATTCGATTTGCTATTCGAACGATTTATTTCTGCAGCACGCAATGAACCGCCAGATATCGATGTGGACTTTGAGCACGAGCGCAGAGAAGAAGTAATGCAATACATCTATAACAAATATGGCCGTGATCGTGCGGCTATTGTAGCAACGGTCACACAGCAACATCAAAAAGGAGCGATACGAGATGTGGCAAAGGCCATGGGGCTTTCTGTTGATACAATTAATCGACTATCCAACGCGGTAGGCTCATTGGGAGAATTTCCCGAACAAGAAATGGATGAAAAGCGATTTTTGGAACAAGGATTTAATATAAAGGACAAACATCTTCAAAAAGTTCTTGAACTCACCGGGCAATTCATGGGATTTCCCCGTCAGCTTGGACAACATACCGGCGGTTTCGTCATAACAGATGGGAAGCTTACGCAGATTTGTCCCGTACTGAATGCAAGAATGGAAAACAGGACATGTATAGAATGGAATAAAGACGATATTGATGTATTGGGCTGTTGGAAAATAGATGTGCTTGCATTGGGAATGCTTACCTGTATAAGAAAAGCCTTTGACATTGCTAAGGAAAAATATCAGCTTGACCTGACGCTTGCAAATATTCCACAGGATGATCCGGCCGTCTATGAAATGATATGCCATGCTGATACGATCGGTGTTTTCCAAATTGAAAGTCGTGCACAGCAATCCATGTTGCCAAGACTGAAACCAACGTGCTTTTATGATCTTGTCATTGAAGTTGCCATTGTAAGACCCGGGCCTATACAAGGTGATATGGTGCATCCCTATTTGCGTCGACGCAATAATGAAGAACCTGTAGAATACCCATCAAAAGAACTGGAAGAGATATTAGGGAGAACATTAGGCGTTCCCCTGTTCCAGGAACAGGCGATGAAAATTGCTATTGTCGCAGCTGGGTTTACACCTGCCGAAGCAGACGAGCTTCGGCGCAGCATGGCAACGTTCAAAGCAAAAGGCCTGATCTCAAAGTTCGAGGAGAAGTTGATCAATGGAATGCTCAAAAGAGGATATAAGCTGGAATACGCTCATCGTGTTTTTCGCCAATTGGAAGGTTTTGGCAGCTATGGATTTCCAGAAAGTCACGCGGTCAGTTTTGCATTGCTTGTGTATGTTTCCTCCTGGATTAAGCATTATTATCCGGATGTTTTTGCTTGTGCATTATTGAATAGTATGCCAATGGGTTTTTATCAACCGGCTCAAATAGTTATTGATGCCAGGAAACATGAAGTGGAAGTAAAGGAGGTCGATATCAACTATTCAAACTGGGATAATAAGTTGGAAGAATCCCGATGGCTATCGGG
>VBAU01000324.1:0-484 GCA_005883855.1 Bacteroidota bacterium | reverse complement strand
GAAATATTGTGCAATGCGGCTTGGGTTTCGGCAGGTAAAAGGTATGCGTGAAGAAGATATTAACCTGCTTATTTCAGGACGAAAACATTTTTATACCACCATCAATGAACTTCGTGATGTTGGTTTATCAGATGCGATGTTGGAAAAATTAGCCGACGCAGATGCTTTCAGGTCAATTGGACTTGACCGGCGCGAGGCTTTGTGGGAAGTGTCTACAAAAGATAGGCCTCTTGCTCTTTTCTCTGGACAGCCTTCACGAGATGCTGAGGAAGAAAACATCTCCTTACCAAAGATGACCTTGTCGGAACATGTAGTTCAGGATTATGGTGCGCTATCCCTCTCGTTAAAAGCACACCCGGTAAGTTTTGTCAGAGAAAAATTAAAGCAGCTTCATGTTCTTTCCACAAAAGAATTAAGTTCAGCAAAGGATGGTGATCCGGTAAAAGTAGCCGGACTTGTTATTGTAAGGCAAAGACCAGGTACA
>VBAU01000323.1 GCA_005883855.1 Bacteroidota bacterium | reverse complement strand
AAAATGCGAGTATAATGGAGTTAATAAGTGAAGAGGTGATATCGATGAATTTTTGCGCAAGCCTGACGGTGAGCAATTGGTAATAGGTCTCAAGGAAATCGCCGACATGATTGACGATATCCATAGCATCCTCTTTGATGTCTTCTGTTTTGGTTTTTTGTTCTTCCATATCCAATTTTTAAAAAGGGAAAGAGGTTGTCTCAAAAAAAATTCGTTTCGGAAGATATGCCACAAAGACGCGAAGGCACCAAGTTTATCCGAGTTCTGTCTTCGTGTCTTCGCGCCCTCGTGGTAAAAAAATTTTTTGAGACACCCTCTTTACGTACTAGCCAAGATCTTCCTGCATACGTGAAACTCTTTCCTCGGCGGATGACTTCATGTTCCGCGCTTTGTTCTTTAAGTCATTGTATTGGTCACGGGTGCGATTAAGAAAACTTCCTACCTGGTCAGCCCAGTCTCCAGTAGTTTTCGCGATGCGTTTGCGAGTCTCGCTTCCTTTTTCGGGAGCAATCAGTAAGCCGATCACTACGCCAGCTGCCGCAGCTCCAAGAATACCAAGTAATACTTTGGTTCCTGTTGTCATAAGAACAATATTTAAGGGTGAAAAAATATTTTTCTGTTTTTCTATAGGAAAGAATCATACCAAATATTTTTTCATTAGAAAACTCAATATCGAAAAAGAAGGCAGGATTATTCAGCTTGCATAAGTTAAAAAAATTATACGGGTTTGAGAAATTTATTCTACAATGGTGAGTGGTGAATTGTCAATTGTCAATAGTGAATTGTCAATTTTCAATGACGCCTGATGGGTGACAGTAAGTGCGCCCTAAGTGAGCTCTGATTCACAATTCCCAACATTTGGGTCAAATTGCTTCGCCCTCCCGCGTATTTTTGAAGGTTTGAGATTGCTGCGTGGCAAAGCTCGCAATGACGAAATAGAAGGCTGAACGTCGCCTAATAGGACGGACGGTTGTGGTCGAGTGAGCTCCTCATTCACAATTCACCATTCACCATTCACAACGCTATTCCCCCCAAATCTCGTCCTTTCCCTCCAGCCATTTTTTTACAAGATCCGTAGTAACCGATTTTGGTCTTTCGATTGGTAAGCCCAGGGCCCTGTCCCAGCAAAGGCTAGCGAGAACACCTAAGGCCCGGCTCACGGCGAAGAGCACAGTGTAAAATTCATACTCGACCATCCCGTAATGCACCAGCAAAGCGCCGCTGTGCGCATCCACGTTGGGCCACGGGTTTTTTATTTTACCGAGTGATTGAAGAATAGGAGGAACCGTCTCATAAATGTGCCAAACAGTTTGCACCAAAGGATCGTCGGGAATGTGCTTTTTGGCAAACTCCATTTGCGCGGTAAACCTTGGATCGGTTTTCCGCAAAACCGCATGACCGTAACCCGGAACAACTTTCCCTTCGCTCAATGTTTTCTGAACGTAAGCTGCGATCTGCTCTTTTGTCGGCAAATCGGTTTTCAATTCATCTCGCATTTCAAAGATCCACTTGATCACTTCCTGGTTGGCCAGTCCGTGCAAGGGGCCAGCAAGTCCGTTCATACCGGCGGCATAACTTAGATATGGATCACCCAGCGCAGACCCAACGAGATGAGTAGCGTGTGCTGACACATTCCCGCCCTCATGGTCAGCATGAATTGTCATATACAAACGCATCAACTCCATAAAACCTTCGTCATCGTAACCAAGCATGTGGGCAAAATTTCCGGCCCAGTCAAGCAGACCATTCGGATTTATGTGCTCGTTGTTTTTGTATTTGCGACGATAGATATGCGCTGCAATCCTTGGCAGCCTTGCAATGAGTAAGATGGTATCATCAAATGTCGGCAGCCAGTAATCTTTTTTATTGATCCCCTCCGCATACGCTTTCGCAAAATAGCTTTCTGTTTGTAAAGCCATCACCCCGATCACAAACATAGTCATGGGATGCGTATTCAGGGGCAAAGCATCGATTGCCGCAAAAACATGGTTGGGAACGTGACTGCGACGTTGTAAAATATCCGTAACGTGATTGACTTCTTCCTCTGTGGGCACCTCACCCACAAGCATCAGGTAAAACAGACCTTCCGGCAGTGGCTCATCTCCGCCGCGTGCCTTTGGCAATTTCTCTCTCAATTGGGGGATCGAGCAACCACGAAACCGAATACCGTCCTGTGCATCAAGTAAAGAGGTCTCGGAGACCAATCCTGTTATGCCACGCATGCCCTGGTAGATCTGTGATAGATGCACCTCTCCGATTTTTTTGTTCCCATGTTCCTTAAGCAAACTCTTTATCTCGATTGTCATTTCATCAGCCTTTGCTCTAAACCTGTCTTTCAATATACCCATGAGAGATTAATTTTTTTGTGAAGATAGTTGGAGGATAAAGTTAGTGAGAATGTGTATATGTGCGACGCCAAACGCGGCAGTGACTGGCCATTTTATTCGTTACTTTGGCGTTCTCCTGTACAACCAGTAAGCAACGCCTCCAAAGATGACATCAGGTAACCAGGCTGCGATAATTGGAGGAAAATCGCCTTTGATGGAAAATACGGTGGAAAATCTGTCGCAAAGAATGTAGATCACGGCAATCACAATGCCCAACGCAAGATGAAGCCCGCTGCCACCTCTCACCTTTCGGCTTGACACAACAGCGCCAATGATCGTCAACATGAGCACTGCGAATGGAGTTGCGGTTCGACGATATAATTCAACGCGCAATGTGTTTAGCCCTTCGGAGCCTCTAAGTTCTTCCATCCTGATGTAATTTTTCAAATCAGGGGTTATCAACTTGTCCTTTAGATATTCATCGTTCCGCAGGTCACCAGGTTTAATGTTTAGGTTCATATGCATCTCTGGCCGCGAATTGACTGTTTCGTGTAGTCCATTGATATATCTTTCCGTTACGTTCGATAATTTCCAGTTCTTTTTTGATGTATCCCACGTCATTGTTTGCGCCCGAAGGTTATAAACAACTTTATTATCCTTTACACGGTCGAGGTAGAAACCACCGGCAGTCTTGGAACTCGTATCATAATATCGAAAGCCCACGTACGTATTTGGATCGGATCGTTTGTAAATGGTAGAGGTATATTGGATTTGAGGCCATATTTAGCAATGTACGTGGAATGAAGGTGGCTGCGTATTTCCTGGGCCTTTGGGATCACATAACGACTGGCAAGCCAGAGCATAAGTGCCAATATAAAACCTCCGATCACGTAAGGACGAAGAAAGCGATTATAGCTGGTGCCACTGGCCAGTATGGCCACCACTTCAGACCTTGCCGCCATCCGACTTGTGAACCATATCACTGCGATAAAAACAAACAAGGGAAACAACAGGCCCCAGATATACGGCACGAAGCCAAAATAATATTGCGTGATGATCTGCGAAGTGGTGAGTCCCGATTTTACAAAATCGTCTGTTTTCTCACTACTATCAACTGCAACAGCGATAATGGTGAATAAAAACATGCAAAAGAAAAAGGTGACGAACAGTTTCTTAATGATATACCAATCAATTGTGCGCATGACCGCCTAAGGCGGAGAGTTTGATGAGAGTCAAAAGTAGAAGAAAAACTGTTGACGAGTTGTGAAAGCCTTTAATTTTAGGCGTGCAATTTGCGCAAAATCTACGTGCAGCAAAATCGTTTCCCATATGTACTCAGGCTTGCCAGTATTCTCATTGCCCTTTTCCTGATCACCGCCGCATTGTACTACATGAAGGTGGTTTTCGTCCCGCTTTTGTTTTCGATCATATTTGCCGTAATGCTTTATCCCTTTTGTCAGCGATTTGAAAAATTCGGGCTTTCAAAAGGCCTTTCTGCATTCGTAGCTGTTTTTTTAGCTACCATATGTTTGGTATTATTAGGCTATTTGATACTGCGGCAAGTGAGCATCTTCCTGCACCAGATTCCTGAGCTTTCGGAAAAGACCAATAAGATCATTGGGAATATTCAGCAATACGCCTCCAAAAACCTTCGAATGAAAAAAACAAATTTTGCTGATAACCTGCAGATAAAGATCACGGAACTACCGGGGCGCGTGGCAGGGATGTTCGCTAACTCATTACCTCTTATTTTGTCATTATTGATCAATATTTTCCTGATTCCGCTTTATGTGTTTTTCCTTCTGTACTACAGGCATTTCTTTCTTGAATTCTCTTATAAGATCTTTCCCGATTCGGAGAAGATCTTAATTGATGACACACTGGAAAAGCTTGAGTTAGTTATTAAAGGTTATATTTTCGGGCAATTTCTTGACATCATTCTTATCGGTGCTGTGAATACGATCGCACTTTATCTTCTTGGCATCGGTTATACCATCATTCTTGGATTTGGACTCGCTTTCCTATGCATCATCCCATATCTGGGGATGGTCGTTGGTTCAATCATTGTACTCATCGTTGCCATTCTAACCACTCAAACGACCTGGCAGCCTGTAACCGCATTTTTTTTATTGTGGATGATTCATATCATAGACTCGAATTTCGTCGCACCCAAAGTAATCGGCTCAAGGATCAGCATTAATCCACTAGTAGCCATATTTATTCTTTTCCTGTTTGGCGAGTTGTGGGGACTGTCAGGATTATTTTTAGCGTTTCCGCTAGCCGCCATCCTGAAAGTGATATTTGATACCGTTCCCGGATTGAGACCATATGGGTTCTTAATCGGTGAGCCGCAGAAATATCATTTGAAAAAACATTCGGCGGTGCATATTAAAAGAATGCAGAGCATCCAGGAAATGAAAGAACAGACTCCAATAAACGAGGTACTTCCCGGCGAGCCCGGCGCTGATCCTTTGCCGGGTGATGGTCAGAGCGATCTGTAATTTATAGTCGCGTTTTCAACAAGGAAACGATTTCATTTTTCCAACTGCGAAAGGTACCGTTGATGATTTTTTGTCTTGCCTGCGATACCAACCACATATAAAACGCCAGGTTATGTACGCTGCCAATAGTCAGCCCCAAAATTTCTTTTGATTTGATCAAATGTCGTAGATAAGCTTTGCTGTAGTAATGACTGAATTCACAATCGATGCCGTCATCGATCGGTGAAAAATCCTTTTCCCATTTTTTATTATCGATATTAATTACTCCATAAGATGTAAAAAGCATGGCATTGCGCCCATTGCGCGTTGGCATAACGCAGTCAAACATGTCAACTCCTAAGGAAATACATTCTAAAATATTCCATGGCGTTCCGACACCCATCAGGTAACGCGGTTTGTCGGCAGGCAAATGATCACAACACAATTCAGTAAACTCATACATCATTTCTTCCGGCTCACCCACACTTAAACCACCAATCGCATTCCCTGCAGCGTTTTTTGAACCCACAAATTCGCACGATTGCTTGCGAAGGTCTGCGTACGTTCCACCCTGAACAATCGGGAAAAGATTTTGTGCGTGATTATATTTTGGCTGTGTTTCGCTTAATCTCCTAATGCACCTGTCCAACCATTGATGGGTCAATTCCATGCTCGTCCTGGCATAAAAATGGTCACTGGGATAAGGCGGACACTCATCAAATGCCATGATAATATCAGCTCCAATGGTGCGCTGTATGTCAATCACATTTTCAGGCGTAAAAATGTGATGGCTGCCATCGATGTGACTTTGAAAGGTGACGCCCTGCTCATTTATTTTTCGGTTTGCAGCAAGAGAGAAAACCTGGTAACCACCGCTATCGGTCAGCATTGGTTTTTTCCAATTCATGAATTGGTAAAGTCCGCCGGCTTGCTCAAGCTCTTCCATTCCTGGTCTCAGGTACAAATGATACGTGTTGCCCAAAATGATCTGTGCTTTTACTTCCTCGATCAACTGTTGGTGCGAAACTGCTTTCACGCTGCCGGCAGTTCCCACGGGCATGAAGATTGGAGTCAGAATCTCGCCGTGATCTATCGTGATTGTGCCTGCGCGCGCCTTTGAATTCTTATCGACGTGATGTAAGTGAAATGCTAGCTCAGTCATAAATGGCAGCAAAGATAGTCACGGCTAATTCCGAAACAGTTTGGGATTTTTATTAACTTCCTGACACAATCACCACAGATGTCCGAACCGTCGCGCCAATTAGCAGCTATCGTTTTTTCCGACATTGTCGGTTACTCGGCCATCATGCAGGAAAGCGAGACCGAAGCGGTCGAAAAGGTCAATCGGTTTCGGCAGGTCATTGAAAATAAAACTCCTTTCTTCCATGGCCGCATCATCCAGTATTATGGCGATGGTTGCTTGCTGTTATTCAATAGCGCGGTGGATGCCGTCGCACTTGCCAAAGATATACAAGCGGAATTCTGTGAAGAGCCCCAACTACCTGTAAGGATCGGCATTCATGTCGGCGATGTTTTGATCAAGGACGGAAATGTTTTTGGCGATGCGGTGAATATCGCGGCCAGGATACAGGCATTAGCACCCCCCGGCGGCATCTTAATTTCTGAAGCTGTGCAGAAAAACATTGCCAATAAACAAAACATCACCACTGAATATTTGAAGACAGAAATTCCCAAAAATATAAAAGAGCCTATTCGCATTTACAATGTAAAAACTGATCATGTAAATCTATTTACGAAGTTTAAGGGAAAAAATAAAGGGACGGTAAAAAGAAAAATAGTCTTTATTTCCGGAGGAGTGATTGCGCTGTTGTTGATCGCTTATTTTATTTATGGCGTCGCGCAAGGCACTCACTATTCTTCTGTTGACTTATCCAAGACATCCCCTGCGTCCCTGGCAGTATTGCCTTTTACTGATAACAGCCCTAAGCATGACATGGAATACCTTGGGGATGGAATTGCAGACGATATCCTGAGCGTGTTAAGTAACACGATGAAAGATTTAATTCTGCCGGGTCGTTCCTCGTGTTTCTATTTTAAAGGGAAAGGTTTTGATTTGAAGACGATAGGTAAGATTCTGAAGGTGAAATATATTATGGAAGGCAGCGTCCAGTCAGCAGGCAATCAGCTCCGCGTGGGAGTAAACTTGAATGATGCACTCACCGGTAACCTGATCTGGTCGCAAAAATATAATGTGGAGATGAAAGATATTTTTACCATTCGCGATGAAATCGCAGATTTAAAGAGGGCGATGAAAAACCAGAGTCGGAGGATCCGAAAGGTATTGAAATGGTCTTGAAAGGCAACTACTATTTTTACAAGGGACCGGCCGGCTATGGTGAAGCAGTTGCCTACTATAAGAAGGCAATTGCGATTGATTCCAGTCATGGGCATCCGCATGTGCGGTTGGGCTGGACCTATTACCAGATGACTCTATACAGTCAGTATCCTTCCGATGTTGGCTTGAAAAAAGCTCGCGACGAAATTGAAAAAGCATTGACTTTGAAAATGACCACTGCGGACAAACATTCCGCATTCAGAGCTCTTGCCTTTATCAATCTTTGGGGGTTTCAATGGAGGAAGGCGTATGATGAATATCAAAACTTCCTTAACATAAACCCTAAGCAGGATATATTCAATGCCTTTTACCAATCATTGGCGTTGGGCAATACAGATGAAGGCATAGCCATTGCCCAAAAAATTTCCGACGGAAACCCTGTTGATGTGTTAAACCTAAGAGATTTTGCAATTCTGCAATACCTGGGTCGCAAATACAATGATGCTCTGCAAACCTGCGATAAGACGCTGGAACTCGATCCCACTTTCGATGAAGCGTTGCGCATCAAAGGACATATTTATGCCGCAGAAAGGAAACCGGATTCCGCACTTCTCTTTTTTGGCAAAGCAGTCGCCCTCGGAAATCAATGGAGCCGGCTGGCTTCTATCATGACATTGCCGCAGGTTGGGCAAAAAGAACAAGCAAAAACGTTATTTGCAGGTGCGCTGAGTAAGAACGCCGAAATGATACCGGCGATGGCCCGGGCATTAACCTACTATAGCATCGGCGAAACTGGCAATGCCATGGAATGGCTAAACAAATCATATGAGGCTAAAGATTTCTGGCTCGCAACTCTTCGCGTCGATCCGATATGGGATCCCATGCGAAATGAACCAGGTTTTCAGAAATTGATGAAGAAGATGGATTTTCCTCAGTAGGTAATCCGCAAGTGAAAATCTAATCCTTCAAAATCTTGAACTCAACTCTCCTGTTCAACTGCCTGTTTTCAGGTGTGTCATTCGGTGCCACTGGTACGCTTTCGCCGTAGCCGTGTGATGTAATTCTATTTGGTTCGATTCCTTTTGAAAGAATGTATTCCACGCAGGATCGTGCACGGTTATCACTCAAGTTAAAGTTATATTCATCGGTCCCATAGCTATCGGTATGAGCACTCAATTCAATTTCAATAGCCGGATTTTCTTTCAGCAATTTTACTACTCTGTCAAGCTCAACAAAAGACTCTGGTCTCAGATCCCATTTATCAAAATCAAAGAATACATTGTTCAATCTCACAACCTGGCCAATTTCGATCGGAACCAAATAAAGGTCTTTGTGTATTACTTTATAGCCCACTTTCACCAATGAATCCAAGTTCAAATTTTCTGAGATGGCAAAGAATTTATCTGCTGATGCCCTGATCAGGTAATTTTTATCATAAGGCAACACAATTTTAAATGAACCATCGGTTGGACTTGATAGCCCGTTACCTGCTTCAACGCCGTCAGGCAATGTTTCATAGATCAGGGAAGCGCTGAGAGGTTCCATTGTTTTCTTATTATACACGTTTCCGTCGACGAGCACAACCGGGTTGGGTCTTTCTTTTTCCAGCAATTTTACTCTTACAACATCGCTTTCTCCATAACCGTTTTCTGCGCTGGTCAAGTAAGCGTATTCGCCGCCCGCATCAAGGGTAAAAAATGCATCCCAGTCCGGCGTGTTGATCGGCGAAGGAAGATCAACGGGCTCACTCCATTTTTGCCAGGTGCTGTCGAGTCGAGTGGTCATCCAAATATCATTATCACCCAATCCGCCGGGACGGTTGCTGCTGAAATACATGGTCACACCATCTGCGGCCATGTA
>VBAU01000036.1 GCA_005883855.1 Bacteroidota bacterium | reverse complement strand
CAATATCTTTGGCTTTGCCTGGATCACATTCACGAATTTTGACCATCTTGCTTTGTATAAGTGAGGCTGGAGCTGAACAGGAGTGAGGCTTCCGCCCCTGATATGTCCAAAACCCCAAAGGATCTGACTTATCAGTTTAACTAGAACAGAATGTAGTTACCGCAATACAAACCCATGCAACCGACTCAGCCGTCAATTTATCTCTGAGGGCCGTCATATCTTCAGCGGGCGCGATATTGCCAAATCCTTTTCTATTACTGAAATAAATCGTTTTTATCCCCTCTACGATAGCGGGATGTTGGAACCGTCCCCGACGTGGCTATAATTATATCAGCGGCGTCCAAAGAGAAGAATATTTTGGAAACATACATCAAGTGTCTTCCATATAAACCCATAATCTTTTAGGAGCCGGTCAACCATGATACTATGCTCTTTGGAATCCCTCGGGGGCAGATTGTAATGGGTTGTCAATGGCTTTTGTTGCAGAATATACCTTCGAAGGGAGGAAGAGAAGTTATCAGTACGCTGTTTCGCCTAGAAAATCATCATATGCTCTTTGGTATGTGCTTACCCCTTCTATTTCCCTCTTGGCCAACGGCCTGGCATCCTCTCCAAACATCATACGGTGACGACGTTTGATCATACTTATGAGCTCACGATTGTCAGCTAGCCTTT
The DNA here is from genome assembly GCA_005883855.1 of Bacteroidota bacterium. Classification (GTDB taxonomy): domain Bacteria; phylum Bacteroidota; class Bacteroidia; order Chitinophagales; family Chitinophagaceae; genus VBAU01. The sequence continues at coordinate 9,236 of VBAU01000036.1, read as the reverse complement.
TTCTTCCCCTTGTCTCGCCTTCTGGGGCCGGGTTGTCTGGACCTTTTTGAACGTAATCCAACCTCACAGCCTCTAGAAACATCGACCATAAAGGCTTTTCATCCTCTGGAAGATCTGAAATCCTGAAACGCCTCCTTTTCTTACATCCCTTTTCATCCGTATCAATTTCTTCCATTCGACGCTTTCGTAAAGGGGATCCGTGCTTGATTTCCACCACGTCATCATCTAAATTAGGATCCACATCGGATTCCTCCAGCTGATCACCGTATTGCTCTCCGTATCTAGCGCCATCCATATAGCGATTTAGGGAAGGCAACATATCATCTTTCCCGTATTCATTGTCATTAGCAACTGGCATGGATCTCTGTAAAGTGGTGAGATATATGGCCTTCGCAGTTTCTGCCATTTTCACAGTCCACTGGCCACCCGCAGGAGACACAAAAGTATTGGGTCCAATGGAGTCGAGACTGGGATCAAGTTCGTCCGGTCTTGGGCCGAGGGAAGATGAGAATGACGACTTTCTTCCAGTGGAGGTCGTAACGTTCCTTGAAGGGTTCTAAACTGTCAGAGAAAGAAATAATAAAAGAAACACCTGGTTAATGGGAGTCTCTACGATCGATGATTCATCATTTCTGGAAGCTTGAGCAGGGGCTTGCGGCTCTTTGCCTCGGCTTGCGGGTTGAGATTTTTTGGTAAGTTGAGACTTTTTCCTTGCGGCCATACTGACCGTGTTGACGCGGTATTGTGTTTTGAAAAGATATTGTTTTGAAAAGAAGATTCGGTTCACACATATATAAACACATTGTGATAACGAATAGGAGCTCGTTTAAGTGTGAAATGCTTCGACGCGCCAGCTTGACGCTTGTTAGGTCTCGACCCTAAATTCCAATTTGGCTCCAACCAGCTCCAATTTGGCTCCAATCAGCTCCAATTTAAGCCCAAATATATTTTTAGGTCTCAGCCCTATTAGCTGTAAATTCTGATGACCTGAAAATGACGTGAATTCGAACAAGGGATGAATTGGATAAAAAACCCCCACGTTAACAATAGCAGGTATAGCTATACAAGCAATCTAAAATAATTAGGATTAATACTACTATGTAATATATTAATATATTAATCTAACTCCACAGGATGGCCCCGATCACCATCTGATTCGATGTCCACCGGATTTTCGGCAGTTTGTCCACGCATATACAAAGCTTGTATTCTTTGCCTTTCAGGCAGAGTGTGGGCCTTCACTGAATTTCCGGCATCCTTCGATTGGTTCCTTTGGGCCAGAGTTTCTTGCCAACGACGAAGCTTCAGAGACTTCCAATCGTCCTCTTCCAATTCCAATTCTCGAATGATTTTGAAAGCTTCATAATCTCCGTCCTTGTCACGAAATTTCTTGCCCATCAGACGTTCCTCCTCTGCACGAGACTCCTTAACCTCAAAAGCGACCATGTCTCCTTTGAAATTTCGGTCCCCGATAATGTACACCTTCGGAACTTTGACCTGTCCTTCCCTGCAGATTCGACCAACGGATCAGCTCTTGTTTTAAAAGGGAATACCAATAGCCTGATTTTCCATAGGCTGGCTATAAAGGCTCCCAAGGAAGATCATGTTCGACGCCCCAACAAGGTTGTGCCCACAGGATCCAACCCGGTCTGTCATCACAATGCCATCCAAAAGACCAGCATTCAAATTTTCAACCACCTGCGTCCGAGCGGCATTCGTCGCGGAATGTCCCCACATGGGAGTCCCAGCCAAAATTCCCATTTTCAACTTCATGACTTCACTGCATACCTATATGGTCAGCTGTAAGGAAGGAAAAATGCAGCACATAATAAGCCATGGACAACAGAAACAATCGATCCGAGACAATAATAAACCTTTCCTTGATAGCTATTATCTCCTTGATGAGGGCAACAAAACGTTCGAGTCTGCCCGATGGTTTTTCGTAACGAATACGGCGTTTAATGATCTCCTCGATCTTTTTGTTGCATTGTGAATTTCCTTTGAGCTTCACAACTTCCTCATCAACTTCCTCATATACACTTGTCCACGCTAAAAATCTCTGCTTATCCGCTCGCTCTATTATCTTGCCCCATGTTTCCTTCCGATTCCCCCTTTTGAAATACTTTCTCTTAGCGGCTTCTTCTGAACAATGATCAGATTTTGGTAGAATTTCCCATGGCACAGGACGAGCAACTTGAACATCAACTACCCATTTCCCGTTCCATGTAGACTCCCGGGTGCGACGAAGATAAAATGGCGCAATCAAAACTCGGAATGCAAGGACATCCCAGTTCTCAGGGACCACCAAGCGTTTGAATGATCGTGCCAATTTGTCTCCCCATCTGCCGTTCTCATCAAATGATCCACCACAATGAATAAGTACTCCCTCTGCATCTGTTCCAGGACCAAGAGGGAAAGGGGTTCCAGAGACTAAAACATTGAATTTCGAGCGGGCCACGAGTTTTCGGTACAACTGTGAGCGTGAGGATTTCAAGGAGCGCCAGGCAGTGTGAGCTTCGTCGGCAAATGACGCTACAATCTCGGATGCTGTGACGAACTGGGGGCTCGAAACTGTCTTCCAGAAGTCGGTGTGTTCCGTGAAGAGACTATCTCTTACGATCCAGATTGTGTCCAACCTTTGGTCTTCCAGGAATGCATCTTTGGTCCATGCCTTGGCCCGGAGATGTTTGCGACTGAAAAATTTATAACACTCATTGACCCAGTTATCTTCGAGAATAACGGGACTAAAATAAAGAGTTAGTAAAGTCTGGTTGCAATGCACTCCGTTTTCAAAGGAAACCTACCAAATAACAAAATTCACCCGTCTTTTGGTGGTTTCGATTCCTTTAAGACGACGATTGTTTGAGTATAAAAATGAAAACGTTTGAATGGTCTGTCGCCAGTTAGTAAAGTCGAAGAAGGGTCCACCTTTCCAACTCCCATCTCGTCCCCAAGCAATGCATATGTTTTTTCCTCTCGACACTTATGGAGAAAGGTAACACCTGCCTCTTGCCAAGGATGTAGCTTGAAATTGGGCCTTAGAAGAGGGACGTACTCAGGCTTCCAGTCGTGTCGTAGATTTTTGTGCTCCATTTCCAATCCCAATTTGAGCAAACCTTTCCTACGCCAAATTAGACAGACAGCAAGGTTCGGGGTAAATACATGTGTTTTATTGCAACATCCGCCTCGGCATCCCCATCATGTGGTGTAAACTCGCCAGGAAGCGATGGAGTGGGCGGACAAACAGGAATTTCCATAGTTGGAGCAGCATGCATCTCTGGTACTCCCTTAGGCTGAATTGCATCAGGATCCAATAATATCTGATTAGGTTCAATAGAGACCACTTTATATTGCAATTCATTATCTGGAGCAGCTTGTTGAACCAACTGGGACAAAAGATCAACTGGTTCTGTGGCTTGAGGTTCGGCGGGAGGACGAATTTCCGGAGCAGATGGGATTTCAAGGGGCCGGGGAGCCGGATCAAGTGCTCCACCCTCAACAAGGGTATCAAAGGTGAGAAGGTCCGCAGGAACATGGGTTTCCACAGGAGGAGATCGAATGTTGGTCGGCAGGACAGGAGTCGACTCTTCCGCATAGTTGGAACCAATACTTTGTGCTGACTCCAATATCTCTCCACCAGTCATGATTCCAGAATTGTGTTCCCCTTCAACGTCTTCTTCCTCTTCGTATACTTCCTGTTCCTCTTCACTTGAGAATTCTTCAAAGTAATGGGAATCCAGATCACTCAATTCTGATGAACAGTTGTTCTCGGCAGATTCTAGTTCTGCCACGTATGGATTTGATTCCGTTCGAAATGTCGAAGGGCTCTGGGCTCGGATAATTGGTAGATCCATTAAATCATTTGACAAAGTTTGTCCATCCGTGGGTGATTGTGGCCTAATCCTTGATACTTAAATATTAGGAAAATCAGAGCAAACAGAAATACGTTCATATGTAGGATAAATAGGGATAGGATGACGGATTATCTCCTCCATTGGGGTCGTATCTGACTGAACATCTTCCTGACTCAGAGAGGGAAGCAGCATTCCTTGATTGTTCGACAGACTGTCGAAGGGTGTCACTCGACCTAGTGGGGTCAAAGAATTGGGCCCCAATGTTGATTCTATGTCAGATGATTCTCCTTTCTCTGACTGGACTTGGGCCACACATTGCATCACCACAGAAGGATGTATGTGGCCATGGCGCAAGTGGTACAAGAGCAGCTGAACAATTGACGGCTCCATCATACGTCGTTTGGTATCAGGCTGGGGAATCGCGTCGTAGGCATCACCAGCATCGTCCATAGTCCGTTTCAATGGTCGGCGAGGTGGAGAGGAATCTATTGCTGAAGATGAAGAGGGCGTGGTATAGCCAATGCGCAAATTTCTCAGCGGTGTCGAAAGAGAAGGTGTGCCGCTCAAGTGATTTGTCGGAGTTCGATGTCGGGGCGGAGTTAATGCCAATGTCTCTTGTTCAGGGACGGGGGGTGTATTTGTCGGAGGAACTTCGCGGGTCGTCAATGAATCAGAGGTTGCAGGTGCTTGTGTCAGTGGACTTTCGAGAATGTGACACTTACCTTTGTCTTTCTTCTTTTCATTAGTTTGTTTCCTCTTCACCGTTTTGCTTTTGTATCGTACCCATTGGCTCCACACATGCTGCGTCCATATTTTAAAATTATCCTCAAGAGTCTGATCGTAGGACTCTTGTATTTCGCGCCACTTAGCAGCATTGGCACTCTGCACAGCGGCGTCCTGAAGGATAACTTCTCTTGTAAACTTCAATCGTTCAGCCTTCCCAATAACTCCCTCCCCAAATTGTTCTCTCCATTGTTCATGCAGAGCAGATATCTGATCTTGTTATTTGTAGTTAATGAAGGTGATTTACCACGCGGAAAGCGTTGGTTCCTTCCTGAACGGTTAATCCAAATTCGTCCAAGCAATGAGAAAGATTTTTCAAAGGCTGATATTTTTGCCAAGGAGGAGCAACCATTGTGTTTTATCGAGAGTGATGAAATTTGATGTTGTTGCCCTCAAGTAGGTTTGTATTGAAGGTGGATTGTCGAATCGGTGTCGATGAAAAGAATCACCAGTGCTTTTCTTCCTGATCAAAGTAATTGCTGCCATGTTTAATTCTGCGTACGATTGCGATATCCTACTTCCCTGCAAAAATACACACATTTTTGAATATTGCAATCAAACGTACAATTATCCATGGTTATGCCCTAAATTTCTGCTAATAATCATGTGACCTGGCTCCAAAATGGCTCCAAAATGATTCCAACGTGACTCCAAATTGGTAAATCACATCGCATTTCACCATGCATTTCACAAGGTCAACGTTTGCTCGGGAATAGGACCAAATAGTCATTTTGAACACACTAAATAGGTTACCCCATCCAAACTTGTGGTCACAAAGCATGAAGTTGCCCGGCAACTATTTCAAAATGAACTAAATAATCCGAACGATTGATTCACCAGTCGTCAACGATGGTTACATACGTTGCCTGCCCCAAGTGCCATAAACGCATTAGACGAACTGCGATGAAACGCCATTGTGAGCAAAAACCAGATCATCAGGATGTCGATCCTTATTCCATGAGTCCCATGCTGATCGAACACCAACCAAATCTAGGGCGTAGAGATGCACTTGATCATGAGACTGATGATGATGACGAAGTGGGCGATATCATGGATACAACCAGTGGACTTCAAAGTGACACTGGTTGTGTCCAAGGTGGATGGGGCTTTGAGGACCCGATGGAAGATATCGAGGAACCCTCTGTGGAGGAGGTCTTAACATCGGAAAGGTTCCCAGGAGCAGGTGCGGCTTCAGTTTAGTTTTTTGATTCGATTTAATTGTCAGGACTTCCTGCGGCCAAGTCACAGCTTGACCCAAACGAAGTACGCAACCCTTTCTGGCCTTTCGACAATAAAGAGCAGTGGGATCTCGCGTATACTATCACGTTTCCCAGGCCTCTGGGCAATCAACTGCTTAAACGCATTGCGGTCGAGAAGTATGCGTCTTGGATTAAACCAGGGTGTGGATTTCAAAGTGTTAAAGACTACAAAGATCGAATGACCCAACTCCCAACCATTGGCGGGGAGTGGAAGTCCACATACGTTTGTCGTGGGCCAGCGGCTCCATCTTGGGCACCGCTAGAAATCAAATACCACATAAGGGACAGTCTGGACGTATTGCGATTTATTGTTGGTGATGTCAGGGTCCAAAATTTTATGAAATGGGCGCCTGAAAAGCAGTGGAATAATCAGGGGGATCGACTATACTCTGAACTTTGGTCAGGCGACTGGTGGTGGAGGATGCAGGTCTGTTCAATTCCAAATGCATTTTTTGATCCAAGGAAACATTAAATCAAGAACGGAATAGTTCTGAAGGTGAAATGGAGTCGGCCACCATAATACCAATTATATTAACATCGGACAAAACCCATCTATCCGGCTCAGGGTCGGCGAAAGCTTGGCCATTGTTCATAACTATTGGGAATATATCGAATAACATTCGGTTTTCGCCAGGCTATCAATGTGCACAATTGATAGCCCTTATTCCGATTATCCATGGTGATTATCTGACTAAACACATAGCTAAAATGTCAGGAATAGAAACACATCATGAAACGGAGGAATTTCGTCATTGGAGTCGTTCAGTAGTGCATGCAGTTATCAGGGATGTCATGGCACCTATTGAAAGGGTCATGCGAAATGGCGTCCGAATGACCTGTGCCGATGGGGCTGAACGTCTCTGCTTCCCCCTTCTATGTGAATATATCGGAGATATGCCCGAACAATGGTTATTGACCTGTCTCGTGCAGCCGGCCTGCACGAAGTGTTTGTACCGTGGGACTCCGGATGCGAACGACCCGAGATTTACAAGACGGAATGCAGTCAATAAAATCAACCAAGACCTGGCCAACAATCATCCAAGAACTGACACACATGCCCTCGAACACCGAGTTCGATATAGAAACGACGAGAGCGTTCCATTGCGTGCGCTGGGTTATCACCCCCAGATTCCCTTCTCAATAAATTACCCCTTTGGTACGGGGATTATTGATGCAGTAGGCCCGGACCTTCTGCATCAAATCTCGAAGTGTTTTATGGACTACTTGATGAAGGAATGGATATGGAATTTAATGAAGATTACATGGAAAGGTCGAGGGTTTTCAAAGGCTCAATTGAAGATGGAGTTCGATTCTCGATTTGCGCTCATTCCTGGATACACTGGCCTGCGGCGATTTGAACACGGCGTCCTCACAAAAACTCACGCATGGACTGTTCATGAATATAAGGAGATGATGAAGGTTATCCTTGGTGCACTTATTGGATTGTGCCCTTCAGAGGGGATACATCTGGTGATGGAATATCTGGATGTTCATCGGCTCGCTCATTATTCTTGTCACACAGACGAGTCACTAGCATGGCTTGAAAATGCAGTTGATCAATTCTTCGAGCAGTTGAAATCTGCTAATGGTCCTTTTATCAAACATGGCCTCGTGTCACCTGAATCCGAGACACAAAAGATCCATTATCAAAGGCACTACGCCAACACTGTCCGTGAGAAAGGTGCGTTACCTTCGTCAAGTACCGATCGAACGGAACCCCTACACAAGCTTCTGAAGAATGCATGGAGAAGGAGCAACAAAGGGAAGGATTCCATCGACTTTGTCCTCAAAGAGCACATGACTCTTGCAGCCTTTCAATCGCATATTGACAACTTTGATTCAGGAGGTGCAAGTGAAGATGTGGAGTCAGATGACTCCAAAATGCCAGGTTTTTCTTTGAAGGACCGAGTTGATGTTAGATAGTCTGGAGGAATGTGAAGATTGGGACACAGAACAATTGCCAGCTGTCGCAAGTGGAAGAATATTTAAAATGGGAAGAGGCCGACCTATAAGAGCGGCGGACATCGGGAAACACAATGCGTACCTTAGCGAATTCCACGCGGACCTCTGGATCTATTGTCGCAAGCGGTATGGTTCCAATTTCATTGAGGATCCCAAAATCTTCATTCTCAACTCGGTTAATATGAGATACCCCACTTGGATCCAAGATGAAATCGTGGCAGAGGCGGAGGGAATGCGGCCGGCAGAGTATGTACCCATTTCAGATCGCACAATGGCTTCGGTCAGAATCAACGCCAATGATCATTTTCGTCATGAGGCCGTCATTGTTAATTGTCCTACTCGGCAGCCTCGAGGAAAGATTAACGCGATGAGTTTTCGAAAGGTAGCCCAGGTGCTAGTGCTATTTAAGTGCCATCTGCAGAGGGAAAATGAATCGGGAATGGATAATCTGGCATTGGCGTATGTTCATTGGTTTGAATGCAAGCGTCTTCCAGACCGCAATAGTGGTGGATTATATTTATTTGGGAAATCGAAGAAGAAGGAAATCATTGAGGTTAAAGACGTTGAAAGACCTGTTCATCTGATTCCCAAATTTGGATCAAATCTGGGAATGTCGTTTCGAACTTTGCAGGAACTCCGCAAACTGCAATGTGTCAGAAATTCGAAGGTAGGTCCAGATATCAACGGGGAATTTAAGAATTGGTCAGACCTAGTCATGGAACATTATTCAGAATTCTGGTTGAACACATGGATGGATCCTCATATTTATAAAACAATTTGGTAATGCGTAGTATACAATTCTTGTGCTCTCCATGAATTCCATTCCAGGTTCCATTCTAACTCCATTCTGCGTACATGCTAAACCGATTTCCCGCATTGATGATTGGAATCAATGTACACGCCATTTGCTTGTATCAGTGCCTGGATACGACCAGGCAGCGTACGAAGGAGGTGGTCAAATCGGGAACTGAGCTCTACCCATAGTTCGTAAACGATCTGCCTGTAAAACCCGATAGCTTTATTGGACGTGGATAGGCCGTACGCACCATCGAACAGGCATCTTTCGAACTTTCGAGCTAGGATGAACCAAAGGTCATTGACGGGATTTATGTCCCATTCGTAAGACGGCATACACACAATCAACTTCGCTTGGTCAGGACGCACGAGGTTCTGTAGATCGGGTGCGGGACAGTCAAGTTCGCGGTCGAGGACCAACGGCCCGAGTTGATTCCAGAATGCGTATCCCCACATATTGATGTTGATTTCTTTCCACTTGAAGGCATCACGGTGATAGCGCATTTGCAACACCGCAGCACTGCTCCAAGAACCCTGTGCCCAGGTAGCCACAGTCCAATTTTCATGGGTCAATGCCCACTGC
>VBAU01000315.1:3419-3863 GCA_005883855.1 Bacteroidota bacterium | reverse complement strand
GCAATAAAACTGTTATCATCTTGCACACGTAACTCTGCCATTTCAAAGTTCTGGCCTGCAGGATTTTTCTCTTGTTTCAGTTTAGCGGCGTACTCGTTCCACGCCAATTGCAATTCCTCTTGTTGAATAGGCTTTGCAAGAACCCCGGTTGCGTTGTCCGCATTTCCCCGAACCTGTTTACGAATTTTATCAAGAGCCGCCAGCTTCGTATTCCCAATTTCGGATTTATCATTGGCGGCATTAGATTTATCATAGAGTTCGGGTTCTTCTTTCAAAATGGTCTTTTCTTCAGAAATTGATTCTACGATTAGTTTTGCCCTGGACTCAGAACTCCTAACTTTCGTCTCCTGGCTTATCTCGATCGGCTCAATGTTTCTAAAAGCAACCGGCTTTGCTGGTTCAACTAATTTTTTTTTACTGATGCCGGCCCCGAAACTGTCCGTA
>VBAU01000315.1:0-3363 GCA_005883855.1 Bacteroidota bacterium | reverse complement strand
CGGCCTCATTCAACAAATTCAGCGCACTCACCAGGTAACCAGCAGATATCGTCTTTGCCGAGCTAATGTATTTATCCCTGAACCCCTCGACCACTTCAAGTAAGACGGCGCACTTTTCGTCTTTGCATACAAGAAGATTCCGAATAAACTCTGCAAATCCGTTAAGCACCATATCACCTTCAAAGCCCTTGCGGTTAATATCATCATACAACAACATTGCTCCCGCAAGATCCTGTTGCTGCATGCATTCAATCAACTTGAAATAGTAATCCTCATCCAAAATGTTGAGGTGCTCTAAGGTGTTTTGGTACTTAACTTCGCCGTTGGTAAAACTCACAATTTTATCCAGAATGCTCAGCGCGTCACGCATGCAGCCTTCACTTTTTTGAGCGATCAGTTGGAGCGAGGTTTTGTCTGCTTTAATGTCTTCTTTTTCGCAAATCTCCTGCAGATGATCGACCGTGTCATTTAACGTAATCCGTTTGAAATCGAAAATCTGGCAGCGACTCAGGATGGTCGGGAGAATTTTGTGCTTTTCTGTGGTGGCTAAAATAAAGATAGCATAGGGGGGTGGTTCTTCCAGTGTTTTCAGGAACGCATTAAAAGCAGAAGAACTCAACATGTGCACCTCATCGATGATGTATACTTTGTACTTGCCCGCCTGTGGTGCAAAGCGAACCTGGTCAACAAGCGTCCTAATGTCGTCCACTGAATTGTTACTGGCGGCATCCAGTTCATGAATGTTCAGTGATGTACCCTCATTAAAAGAGATGCAGGAGTTGCAAACGTTACAAGCTTCACCGTCCGCGGTTTGGTTTTCGCAATTGATTGTCTTGGCTAGTATTCTGGCGCAAGTTGTTTTTCCCACTCCTCTTGGTCCGCAAAACAAAAATGCATGCGCTAGCTGGTTATTTTTTATAGCATTTTTTAGCGTTGTCGTTATATGATCCTGGCCGATTACTGTACCAAAGGTTTGTGGCCTGTATTTTCTTGCGGAGACGATAAATTTATCCATAGACACACTTTTCCAGAAAAAATTTCAGACATGCAATATAAACAGATATTGCTTAATTTCTTGTTAGCGATTACGGGAGTGCTGGGAGTGTTGAAAAATAATGCTAGCTCAATATGGGATGTCTTTTGAATTCCTTAGATCTGTCAAAAAAGTAGCGGTAAGTTATAAGGTTGCGGCTTCGGTAGGTGCCAAGGCTCTCTGCAACATTTATCATTTTCGGATTGAATTCGCCGATCCATTGCATCTCGTATTCATCATAAATTGGTTTCCCCATTACATATTCGCCGTTTTCCGACCTTAGTCTCTGGATCACCCGGGCTCCTTCAATAACCATATAGCTATCCACACCTTTGCCCTGAAATTCTGGCACAATGCCAAAGACGAGGCCAATAAATTTTGGATTTCTTTTTGTTGATTTGATCCACATAAATTTCAGCTTATGCCAGAGGCTAAATTTGCCATGTAAATATTTAAACCATTGATTGAGGTCCGGCAAGTTGATCCAGAATCCTACGGGCTCACCTTTGTAATAAGCAAACCAACAAATCTTTTCATCCAGAACCGGTTTCATTTGCTCAAACGTTTTCAGCACGACCTTCGTATCCAATTGTTTTAACCCACCATGACCGGCCCAAGCTTTATTGTAAATGGTTGTGAAATCAGAAGAGAATTTCTCTAACTGGTTCTTTTTGATATGTGCCGCGCTAAAATTTGGATCTTTTGCACACTCAGCATGACGTTTGAAGAATTTTGGTGACAACGGGTCTCTCGCTTTCAGTGCGAAGCAAACCTGGTCAAAAAAATTTTTGAAACCATAGTTTTCGAATAGCTGCTGGTAATAAGGCGGGTTATAACTGGTGCAATAGGCGGGCGGTTCAAAACCTCTAATTAGCAAACCCCACCAGCGGTCCCTTTCGCCGAAGTTAATCGGCCCATCCATGGCCTGCATTCCTTTTTGCATCAGCCAATGTTTCGCTACATCAAAAAGCATATCGGCGGCAAGCTGGTCATTAATGCAATCAAAAAATCCAATGCCACCTACCGGCACATCATCGCCTTTATTTTTATACTTTTTATTTGTAAATGCTGCAATACGCCCAATGTATTTTCCTTCATCATCTTTTAAAATCCATCTTATCGCCTCACCTGAACGGAAAGTTTTATTTTTTTTCTTATCAAAAACTTCATTGATGTCTTTGTCTAACGGCCGGATATAGGCAGGGTTATTTTTGTTGAGCTCAACATTGACAAGCAAAAATTCTTCGGCATGTTTCGGGTTATTGACTTCCACCAATTGCATTGGGCAAATGTAGGGAAGAATTTTTCAAGCTTTTATGGCTTATTTATAAACATCTTCTCTGCTAATCTCTCATCATGTCCATAAATATCTTCCCTGAAATTCAACCGGTCATTGTCATCTACCCAGGCGGTATAATAAGTAATGACAACAGGGATCGGGTCTTTAACCTTTACATATTTTTCATCACCGCTATTCATTGCTTCGCTGATTTTTTCAGGTGTCCATTCAGGCTGGTTGCGTAAAACATAGTTAGCAAATTTTTCAGGTTCTTTTAAACGAATACAACCGTGACTGTATGCACGTTTATCTTTTTCAAATAAACTTTTTGCGGGTGTATCATGAAAATAAATATTGAAACTATTGGGAAATAAAAATTTCACTTTACCTAACGCATTACTTGCTCCCGGTTTTTGTCGAACCACAGGAAGACCATCATCATTTCCTGTTATCTCCATATTTTCTTTGGCGAGATAATTTGGATTCTTTTCTATTGCCGGAAGAATTTCTTTGGCAACAATACTTGGAGGAACATTCCAGTAAGGACTAAATACAACCTGGTTCAGATCTCCGTTAAACATCATTGTATTATGTCCTTCTTTTCCAACTACTACATCAATATCAAATGCTTTTTGTTTGCCCTCGTACACATGCAATACAAATTCAGGAATATTTACAACAATAAGATTTCCTGAAGGATTGTTTGCTAACCACCGCATACGATCCATGTTCATCAATAATTGTTCAAGTCTTTTTGTAACCGGAACATTCATTTCTTTTATCAGGGAATCACTTATTGATCCGGTTTCACTAAATCCGTGGCGGGCCTGGAAATTCTTTACTGCTGTTACCAACGTATCATTAAATACCTGGCTTGTATCATTACCCGAAAGATCCCCGGTTATCATCAATCTTTTTTTAATAAGAGCAATATCGGGAGAGGTTGTTCCTTTTTTCAAAGGTTTTTTAATTGCATTTATTTGCGGCCATCCGCCGTTTTTTGCTATTGTTAAATAATTGCCTAATTGATCTTTCAACTTTTTATAAGATT
>VBAU01000314.1 GCA_005883855.1 Bacteroidota bacterium | reverse complement strand
TTCTATGTTAAAACGATCTCTTTTCTTGTTTTTGCTTTTCTTAAGCTTCAAACTCTATTCTCAAAAGTTTGAAGGGCTTGCATTGACTCCGCCGATGGGGTGGAACAGTTGGAATACATTTCAGACCAACATCAATGAACAATTAGTAAAAGATATTGCTGATGTGATGGTTTCATCGGGAATGAAAGATGCAGGATACAGGTACATTGTCCTGGACGATGGATGGATGGCGATGCAAAGAGATTCAAAAACGGGAGACCTGGTTGCTGATCCTAAGAAATTTCCTCACGGTATGAAGCCGCTTTCCGACTATGTTCATTCGAAGGGTTTGAAATTCGGACTATACAATTGCGCCGGCACAAAAACATGCGCTGGTTATCCCGGCACACGTGGTTATGAATACCAGGACGCAAGGCTATATGCGTCGTGGGATGTCGACTATTTAAAATTTGATTGGTGTTACGCCGATGGGATCAATGCAAAAGAAGCGTACGCCACCATGAGCAAGGCTTTAAAAACAGCCGGTCGGCCGATCGTTTTTAGTTTGTGTGAGTGGGGAACGAATAAGCCATGGGAATGGGCTGCACCTGTGGGTCATTTATGGCGCACGACGGGAGATATTTCCAATCTTTTTGATGGCATTCTTGATCATGGAACGTGGCAACAACTCGGCATTATGCGAATAGTCGATTTACAGGATACAATACGCAAATACGCCGGCCCTGGTCATTGGAACGATCCGGACATGCTCGAGGTGGGAAACGGATTATCTGCCGCCGAAAACAGAGCACACTTTTCATTGTGGTGTATGTTGGCAGCGCCGCTGATTGCTGGCAATGACATGAGAAAAATGAGCGATGAAACAAAAAATGTTCTGACTAACAAAGAATTGGTTGCTGTTAACCAGGATGAACTCGGCATCGAGGCACTCAAGTACCGCAGCACTGATAGTTTGCCGATCTGGTTCAAGCCATTGAAAAACGATAGTTGGGCAGTTTGTTTTGTGAATCGAAGCCTTAAACCAAAACAATTTGTTTTTGACTGGAAGGGTGAAATAGTCAACGATACTCTCTCAAAAAGAGAGCTGAACGCAAGAACAACAACCTATAAATTGCGAGACCTCTGGCTGAAAAAAGATGTCGGCGATACAAAGCAGCCGTTGAAAGCAACGATTCCGGCTCATGATGTTTTAGTGATCAGGCTCAGTAAATAATATGACCAGCATGAACAGAAGGAAATTCATTAAAAACACCAGTCTTGTCGTTGCTTCATCGGTTACCCATTTCAATATGGAGGTTGCTGCATTGACACACGCTGGGGAAGCAACAAATAAATTACCAAAATGGAGAGGATTTAATTTAACCGACTTTAATACGCCTAATCCGGCTTCCAACCGAAAAAGTACAGCCGAGGATCACTTGAAATGGATGAGTGACTGGGGGTTTGATTTTGTCCGCTTGCCTATTTCATATCCCTATTATCTGAACTTCGATCGCACAAAAAATATAACTCCTGAGGAAGTATATCAAATTGATGAAGCGTCAGTAGAAAAAATTGACCAGCTTGTCCAAACGGCACACAAACACAATTTGCATGTTTGTTTAAATCTTCACCGCGCTCCAGGCTATTGCATCAATGCCGGTTTTAACGAGCCGTATAATCTCTGGAAAGATGAAGAAGCCCAGAAAGCATTTTATTTTCACTGGAACATGTGGGCTAAACGATATAAAAATGTTTCGTCGAAAAAAATAAGTTTCGACCTGCTTAATGAGCCCAGCATGCGCGAGGATATGAACGATCAGCATTCAAAAAGCGGTCAAGTGCCCGGTGACGTTTATCGCCAGGTAGCAAAGGCAGCAGCGGAGTCGATTCGGAAGGAAAACAAAAACCATATTGTAATTGCCGACGGCAATAATGTGGGCAATGAGCCCATTCCTGAAATTGCGGACCTGAATATTGCGCAAAGCTGCAGGGGATATTTTCCGCATGTTATCTCACACTATAAAGCTCCATGGGCAAACAAGGATCCGGAGCATATGGAACCACCTAGGTATCCCGGACAGGTAGGCAAGCAATTTCTCAGCAGGAAAATGCTTGAAGATTATTATCAACCATGGATTGACATGAAGAATAAGGGAGTGGGCATTCACTGTGGCGAATGCGGTTGCTGGAATAAAACGCCTCACCAGGTTTTTCTTGCATGGTTTGCAGATGTTCTCGATATTCTTTGGTCAAATGAGATCGGCTTTGCTCTTTGGGAATTCGTCGGTGACTTTGGAATCCTTAACTCAGGCAGAACTGACATCACCTATGAAGATTGGTATGGGTATAAACTCGATAGGAAGCTCCTTCAACTTATACAGAAGCATTGACCCGTAGCTATTGCTGGATCACGCTCCGCGGCAAGCGAAAGCGAACCCTGTTACCTTAGCAACCTTCGCGTCATTAATGATCAACCCTTACTAGTTTATTTTGATGTCATCAAGCATTTGTTGAAATCATCAATAATGTCCCCGAATATTTGCTTTGATTTTTTTGTCATACAGTGTGCGCAGTTGACGGTGGGTCTCTTCGGCAAGGTGCGGCATATCGGACGCTTCAACATTTTTTTCTACCTGCTTAACTTTTGTAGCGCCGGGAATCACAGTGGTTACTTGTGGATGATCCAATATCCAACGCATAGCCCATTGAGACAAGCGCTCATCGGGCAGCATCGAGGCAATTTCTTTCGACAAGGTTAATCCTCTTGAAAATTCGATTCCTGAAAAAGTTTCACCTGCATTGAAGGCTTGGCCGTTTGCGTTAAAATTGCGATGATCAGTAGCCGCAAATGTTGTGCGTTCATTAAATCTACCTGTTAACAATCCACTGGCCAACGGAACTCGAATGATGAGTGCCACGTCTTTTTCTTTGGCCTTGGCAAATATTTCATCGGCTACATGCTGCCTGAATAAATTAAAAATGATTTGTAATGAAGCAAGCCCTTCCTGTTCCAGGCAAATTAAGGCCTCTTCACTGGTCTCTACGCTGGCTCCCCAGAACCGGATCAGGCCTTCCTGCTGTAATTTTCTCAGGTTGTCGAATACTTTTCCCGAACGCATCTGTTCCGTCGGAATGCAATGGAGCTGCTCTAAGAATAGTTGAGACAAATCCAGGTTTTTTAGGGAGCTTTCGACGTGCTGCCGCATTATATCATAGGCGAAGTTTTGCGGCCAGCCGTAACCGTTGTCCTGTCTCCGGCCAAGCTTGCTCGCGATAAACATGTCCTTGGCGTTCGTCTTCAGGAAGCTGCCGATGAACTGTTCACTCAATCCCATCCCCTATACGTCGGACGTATCAATAAAATTGCCACCGGAATCAGCAAATGCTTTTAAAATAGAAAAGGCTTCATTACCTTTAACCACGCCCCAATCGGCATTGCCTAGTTGCCAGGTGCCGAGCCCCACTTCTGAGATTTTTATTCCTTTGAAAAAACGGTATTTCATTTGCGACGATTATTTATTGTGACAAGGAATAAATCAAGTGAATTGTAAAGAATTATACGCTCAAAGTTTGTGGTTTCGGCTGAAAAAACGAACAATTTTTTTTAACTGCAAGAGATTTTTCTTGTTGTTCGTTTTGCTTGCGCAGCAATTAATTTTATTATCACAAAAACAAACTGACCAGATCAAAGTCAA
>VBAU01000035.1:14860-15244 GCA_005883855.1 Bacteroidota bacterium | reverse complement strand
TAATGCAAGTGAAGAAGTGATGCGGTACATCCGGCCAGTAAAGACAAGGGAGGAGTGTGATGCATTTTTGTTGGAGGTGATTGCATATGCAGAAAAGGAGAAATTATTCGGCCGATGGGCAGTTGAAGACAAAGAATCAAATCAATTTGTCGGGTCGTTCGGTGTAATTCCGGTAGAGAGGAAAGATCAAATGCAATTGGGCTATGCGTTGATGCCTAAACATTGGGGCAAGGGCTATGCAACAGAACTAACAGTAGCCGGACTAGAGTATGTATTCACCAAAACTGATATCGACCCGATCTATGCATATACCGAAGCAGCAAATGCTCCTTCGCAAAGAGTTCTTTTGAAAGCGGGGTTTACTCAAAATGGTAGCGATATAGA
>VBAU01000035.1:0-14831 GCA_005883855.1 Bacteroidota bacterium | reverse complement strand
AAGCGGAAGACTCAGTATGCTGACTCTACAAAGATTTAAATCGCCGGGTCCCCGTTGGAAGATTGGGCTGCAACCAGAAATTGCCAATTGCCATCGCGTATTGCTGACCGCTGACCGCTTACGCCATTGTCAACACTCTTCCCGTACCATATTTTTGAACGAAATGCAGTTCTTCATTTTTTTACTTTAATCCAGGCATTAGTGAACTGGCTCCTCTTGTCTTTCTCGTTTTAATTCAACTTGCGTGTCGGTTTCCGCAATAATGGTTATTGAAAGATGATCTCTAACGCCAACTATTAAGAGCCAAAAAATAAATGGAATTTCACCTATAAAATAAGTCGGAAACGTAATTTTGGAAACACTTGCAAGATACTCGGGAAAGAGTATAAAGGTTAAGCTACTGACCATATAGCCGAAGCCATTAATGATTAACAGTATGCCAAGAACCCGTGGAATAAAAACAGATCTATAAACCAACAGGCCGAGTGGCAAAAGCCATAGCCCCCAGAATATCGTTATGATTTGACCACTGTAGCTACCAAGCCTGATAAACGTTTCTGCGAGCTGCTGCATTTGCATAGATTGAAATGAGTCCATGTCACCTTTAATAATGCCCAGCGCGGTTATCTTTAGCGCTCCTCCGAGAAGGGCTACAGGGATTGCCACAGCTACTAATGCCGCCATGAGCTTTGCCAGGTGTTCATCTACCTGCCTGAACAACCGGTACAACAACAATATCACAGCAACAAAGAGGACATTAGAAATGAGATCGGTGGCGATGCTCGAACGAAATAATAATTCATGAGCTATCATGTTTCTCGCGGTGGCTACCGTATCGCCGCTCACTCTGATCTTTGGTGACACATAAAAAAAACCATATATCGCTGTGATTGCAAGAAGGAGATATAACAGTCCTGCAAGTCGTGCGGTTTTTTTAAGCGTGACAATTCTGTCTTTCATGTCAAAGGTTTTGAATGATCATTTAATATATTAATAAGGTTCGGCGAAGATGTAAGGGGGCCAGGTAAAAACAAGACCCCGTAACATCGCATAAATGCACTGAGAAAACATTCTTTTGCACGACTCGCGTCATACATTGTTACTTGTATAAGAACATCGTGTCATTGCTTTTTGACACTTGCCGCTTTTCGTTTTGCGGCTGTTAGTTCATCGTCGGCACCATCCATCCTTGCTCGTTGAATTACTGCCGCTGCTACTTTTTTGCCAAGCACTACTGCCACTTCGTTGTCCGTGCGAAAATGAATTCCCGCCTGGAAACGCGATTCTGCCACGTCTTTCGCTTTCTGCCGGAAAAAGGCTTGTTCGGCAGGAAAGAAATAGGAATACAACTCTGCCGAAAGGCTACTTAGCGCAGCGTGACCGGATGGATACCCTGGGAACGGAGGAGTGGGCACGAGCGAATGGAAGGTGGTGTCGTATTGATTTGGGCGAATACCCCAGTATGTGTACTTAGCGTCCCAGCAGGCTACAAAGCCATCGTAATATCCGATAGCTGTAATGGCGTATAGTCGCGCAGCCCTCGGCGGATTCAAATAAAGATTGTACTCAAAAATTTTTTTGTTCAGCAAATCGTCCCAGAACAGGTTGCTTGCATAAAACAATGCGTTAGACATGGAACCAAATGTTTGTTTATAATTTTTTAATTCAGCCATGTCATTTGCAAAATCAGGAGGTGGGCCGGGGCGAAATTGACTGCCACTATCGAGCACAACAGTTTTGTTATGTCCCGCCATGGGAAGCATGGCAAACTTTCCTTTCCAATGTCCCGGACCCTCAGGCGTTTTTCCATCCCAGGGGGTTTTGGTCACAAAATCTTTTGTGTACTCGATCTCTTTTTCAGCGATGATTTTTCCCAATTCAAAACCTGCACGTGTATCGCTTGGGAAAGCAGTCCCCGCTGCAATCCGCGATTGCATCAATCGTTGTGCCATGTGATTCACAGAATCGGCCATTGATGGATAAAAATGTGCAATGACAGTTGTTGCAACTCCAGCAGCAACTGAGTACACGCACGGATAAGAAGGAGATTCTGATCTTGGCGCATAAATTTTTATTCGGCTATCCGCTGCATAGGGACGTGGACGGTTATAAGCGTACTTCGTATCCCAGGCGGCAATCGTAGCGTCGTAAATGCCTACGC
This sequence comes from Bacteroidota bacterium, assembly GCA_005883855.1. GTDB lineage: Bacteria > Bacteroidota > Bacteroidia > Chitinophagales > Chitinophagaceae > VBAU01. The sequence goes on along the minus strand of VBAU01000035.1, from coordinate 12,670 downwards.
TTAACAGCATATTTGCAAGAGCGCCATTGGGACCAGCATCGCTCGTCCAGAGACCGGTCATCATGGTTTGCCAGCGATATCCCGGTGCGCCCGCATTCCAGTAAATGATCTGCTGCCAGGCCGCAGAATCAAGTGCCTTCTGCTTTGAAACGACTTGTGCAATTTCGTCTTTGTAAGCCGATGGTGCTTTCAACCGGTAATCTTTGCCCGAGGAAATGAACCACGTTTTCCAATTACGCGCGCCAGGCTCTACCTGCGCCTGCAATTGAATTGCCGTTGCTGCTACGGCGAAGAGGATGACTAAACTTTTTTTCATTGGTTGAGTGTTTGATGTGTAATGAGTGATGAGCCGTGAGTCGTGAATGGTGAATAGTGAATAGTGAATAGTGAATAGTGAATAGTGAATACTGAATGAACCATTGACCATTGACCATTGACCATCAACAGTGGCAAGCTAAAAGCGCGGTTAAAAGACCTGCGACAGCAAGGAGGATGTGTTTCATAATTGTTGATTTTATTTGATGAATAGATGTTACGTTGCTTAGAGTTGCTCTAATTGTTGCCGATAAAACCGCCGCCCTGCTGCACCCGCTTTAATTCATCTTCGGCACCGGTTGCGCGTTGTCTTGCTGCTTTTACGGTGTTACTTCCGAAACGATAGGTGAGATTCAACTTGAATTGGCGACTCTGCTGGCTGAAACTGAAGTTTGTCGTTTGACCTGCAATATTTGATTCCCCTCTGAACTTCATGCTGTGAAATATATCGCTCACCGATGTTTTTACCGTGGCTCTTCCTTTCATTAATTGTTTGGATAATCCGGCATCAACATTGTAAATCGATTTTCCTTTGATATTTCCCATGTAAACGGTCGGCGAATTATAAAAACCACTTAATTCGGCCGTCCACGTCTTTGCAAACTTTACACTGTTTTGAACAAAGACATTTACGCCAAAGGCATCCAGGTCTACCTCACGGCCGGGACCAAAATCCGCTTTGTATTTTGAATAGTTGCCGCTGAGGTTTGTGAACAAGCTGTAAGATTTATATTGAAAAGGATAACTAAGGTTTAAACTGGCCACATCCTGCGTAGCAAGATTTTTCTTCGATACAGCCAATTTGGATTTTTCCGCTGTATCGATGATCATCGCGAACATGTCTTTCACATGACTGTAATTAAGAGCTACGCTCATTCTGTATTTCGTCATATGAGAAACGCCGAGGGTGTTGGTATACTGCGGGCGTAAATTGATATTGCCTTTCATGTAAGTATATTCATCGATTTTGAATTCAAATGGGTTCAGGTCCTGGTAAGCGGGCCTGTCGATACGACGGCCATAACTTAATGTCCACGGCTGTTTCGGGTTCTTATTAAACGTGATTGAGCCATTTGGAAACAGATCCGTATAAGATCTTTTGAATGAAGAACTGGTCGGGGCATAATTTGTTCCGTCATATTTTAACGCATTGGATACGCCTTCTGAATTTGTATTCTCTACCCGGAGTCCGAGTTGGACGACGAGTTTTTTATATAGCCTGTTGTAAGTCACGTAACCTGCATTGATGTTTTCTTTGTAAACAAAATGGTTGCTGCGGTCATTGTCGAGCTCCTCTGTTGAACCATTTACATTGTAACTGCGGAAATCATTGTCGGTTTTTATCCAAGCTGATTTCCCTCCGAGGCCGAGCTTTCCCTTAAGGAAATTTTGTTCGTAGTCAGCTTTGAGCGAATTGATGTCGATCTGCGCCGGCGAAACGATATGATACGTCGAGCCGCTCAACTCCGTTTGTCCAGAGGCGTCATAATAATGATTGGGTTGAAACTGATCATTGTGCAGATTGTACTTGCCGCGGTCAGCATTCACCGTCAGGCTTTTCCCTTTTGGATCGACGTAGTTGTAATTGAGGTTTGTGTTTACGTTTTCCCTTTTCATAGTGGCGGTATTTTCGGCCACCAAAATGCGATCTACAGCATTATCTTTTGTGTTGGAGATAAGAGTCTTGCTATTAACAGTGGAATTGGGATCAGAAAAGATTCCATTTACCATGATGCCGATTGTATTCTTCTTGTTGATGAAATAATCGGCGCCGATTTTGAAGTTGTGAGATTTGCGAAGATCAAAAATGGTTCCCTTCTGATCGAACACGCTATCTAACAGCGTTCTTTTGATTTCGAAATGTTGCTCATTGGGTGTGTAACTGTAACTATATGTGCTAAAGAGATTGATATTTTTATTGCGGTAATTCAGAGACGCGCCTGCATTGTACCTGGCATGCTCGGCAACATTCCATCCTGCGTTGACAGATCCATTTGTTCCGAATGCTTTGTTCTTTATCAACCGGATATTGATGATCCCCGCATTGCCCGCGGCCTCATATTTTGCCGAAGGATTTGTGATAAGTTCGATGGATTCGATCTGGGACGATTGCAGGGTTTTGAGATAGGCGGAAAGATCCTGCCCCGTCAAAGGAGTTTGCCTGTTGTCGATGTAGATCTGCACTCCATTCTTTCCTGCCAGGCTAATGTTGTCATCCTTGTCGAGCGACACGCCAGGGGATTTGCGCAAAAGTTCAAGCGCATTGGATCCAACTGCATTGATGGTACCTTCCACATTGACAACCATTTTATCAGCTTTGACCTCTACCATTGGTCTTTTTGCCGCAACATTCACATTGCTAAGGGTGCCGGACATCTTCGACATTCTTAGTTCAGGAACGGTCACGTCGGTTGTGGTCAAAGAAAACTTCGTCGAAAACACGGGCTTATAACCTATGTGAGTTATCATCACCTTGTAGCTTCCTTGCCGAACACCTGAAAAATCATAGGAGCCATCTGATTTTGTAACGGACAATTTAATCGTGGACGAATCCCTGATCAGGCTAACCGTGGCTCCGTTAAGAGGAGTTCCGTTTTCATCTTTTGCGAAGCCGTTTATCTGCTGGGCTTGTGCAAAGAAGCTAAATGCAGTCAGCAGTATTAGTAAGATTGGTCTCATAACATTTATTTTTAGAGTGGGGTTTTAATCATTTTCATTTTCACTGCAAGAGTAAACCACAAACAGGGCTTGCGGAACGCATGGTCAATGAACCGCGGGGTATGGTATACAAACAACTGAACTTTTATGTGGGGCAACTGAAAGCGGTTTTATTAATGCGGGAGCTCATCGTCCATTTTAGATGTTGTATATCGCATTGATTGACCCGGATGCCTGATTGGTTTACGTTAAGCTCTATTCCATAGATCGAAAAACGAGAAGCGAAAGATTTGCCGATCTTCGTAATGAACCATGAAAAAATTATTCGAAATAAAACGGTTTGTTTTTTACCTGTGGGTTGCATTACCATATGTGTTGCTTTGGTCGTGGCACGATACGGCAAACTTCAAGGCCGCTTTTGGGCAGACTCTTTTGAATAATTTGTGGCGGACTGTCTACATTATCGTCGTCAACTATTTATTTTTTGAGCATGCGGTTACGTTTGTACTCCGCAAACGACGATACATCATTTACAATGTGCTTTTGGCTATTCCAACGCTTTGGGTTTTCATGATGATATGGTCATTTGGCCTATACGCGTGGAGATTGCTAGGGGTTGCATTATCTATTTACGCGCCTTTGGGACCACCGGTCACGCGAGCAGAATATATTGAGACACAAATGGCTTTCAGCATGGCCTCGGTTTTTTTCTTCGGCGGTATCCGGCATATTTACAATTATGTAAAATTGAAAAACGCGGAGCAGCAGTTACGCATCGAAAAGCAGGTGGCTGAATTGAGCTACTTGAGATCCCAAACCAACCCGCATTTTTTATTCAATACGCTAAACAATATTTATGCGTTGGCGAGAGATAAGTCTGATATTGCTCCTGAGTCTATTTTGCGGCTGTCAAAAATTTTGAGGTTCATGTTGTATGAAACGGGCGGAGCATTTATCTCAGTCGACCAGGAGTTAAAGATTGTCAATGATTACATTGCCCTCGAAAAGTTGCGTTATGATGAGTCACTTCGTATTAACTTCAACTACGATGTGGAACACATGAAACAATCCTTACCACCGTTGTTGTTGATACCATTGGTTGAAAATGCGTTCAAGCATGGTGCGTCGGAGACGAGAGGCAACCCCTTCGTGGATATTCATTTATCCATCAGGAACCGGCAGCTAATTTTTGTCGTAAGAAATTCTGCTGAAGAAAACCGCGAGGAGCAAGTCGCAAAAGAAAATATCGGTCTTTCGAATTTGCGCCGACAACTGCAATTACTTTACACGGATTACAATTTATCGGTGCAGCATGTTGATTCGGTGTTTAATGCTGTTTTGAAAATTAACCTTGCCAGCTATGTCGAAAATAAAATGCATAATAGTAGAAGATGAGCCACTGGCCGTAAAGGTGTTATCGGATTATGTTTCGCAGGTGCCGTTCCTGGAGCTGCAATGCGCATTTAAAGATGCTATTCTCGCTACTGACTGGCTTCGCCAAAACGAAACTGACCTGATATTCCTGGACATTCATTTGCCGAAATTGAAAGGCCTTGCATTTTTAAAAACGCTGACGCAGCCGCCCGCGATCATTATTACAACGGCTTATCATCAATATGCCGTGGAAGGATTTAACCTTAACGTAACCGATTACCTGTTGAAGCCATTTGAATTTGACCGGTTTATGGTTGCGGTGAATAAAGTGAAAAGAACGCAAACAGAAAAACAAATGCCGGTTGAAGCGCAGGACTCAAAAGATTTTATCTTCCTTAATGTACAAAAGAAGAAGGTCAAGATCCTGTTTTCAGAAATACTGTACATCGAAAGCCAGAGAGAATACGTCAAGATCGTTACAACAAAAAAACAATGGATCTCCAAAATGAGCACACACGAAATTGAAAACCTTTTGCCTGGTAATTTGTTCAAGCGTATTCACCGCTCCTTTATCGTTTCAATGAGCAAGATTGACTCTTATACTGCTGAAGATGTGGAAGTGAATGGAGTATCCATCCCCGTTGGGAGAGATTACAGGGAGGTTTTGAAGAACCTATAAGTATCCGCGAAGCAATGCAAGCAGCGGCTCGCTTTATCTTTCCTTGATGCCCCGACATCTGATTCATTGAATCATTCTGTTGGATGCTGTTAGCGGTCACCAGGCCAGTCACGATTTGCCAGCACAACAGATGTCTCAAGCTGGCGTCGAGGAATTGTCCAGTATTTTAGAAGCATGTTGTTTTTCCGTTCTGGGGAGAGCAAACGAAATCCGTGCTTTTGATAAAACCGGATTGCCCAGTCGGCCGCCGCCCAGGTTCCTATAAGAATCGGTTTATTCGTGAATGTTTCCAGGTGTGCAAGAAGCTTGCTGCCAATTCCTCTATTCCTCGCGGTTGTCCGGACGTATGCATGCCTGATCAGGGTAACGTCGCCTTTATCCTGGATGCCCATTACCCCGATGATCTTACCATCTTCTTTATAGCACCAAAATTCAACATCTTCTTCTATTTGTAGCCTTAGTTCTCTTTCCGACATATAAGGTTCGTGCCAGCAATCGTCCGGGATTACACTTTTATAAGCGAATGCAGCATCGTTGATGATGTCATAAATTTCATTGAAGTCGCCTGGTGTACACTTGTCTAACATAACTTTCGTCATTAGCTGTTCACGACGTAGTTCATTGCAATTTCGCCGTTAGGAAATTCCTTTCTGGCAACGAGTCGAAGTTTTATTCTGCTTTCCAAATCTTTAAATAATGGAATACCCTTCCCAAAAATGGTTGGCTTCACGAATATCCAGTAACTGTCTATCAAGTCAAGGCGCATTAACTCCGTTGTTTCATGATGAGTTTTAAATTTACAAAACCTGGTTTACAAACCGATCGTGCCGACTTTGATTTAACCAGGGCATGGAAGGACAGTTGAACCTGATTTGCTGTGTTCGAAAGATGAGTTGGTCTTAGGTGAAATTGGCAGTTATAGGTTTCTTCCATGCTACTCAGGACGAAAAGCTGAGATAACGACGACCGACAATCCAAAAAAACTGCCGTCCACATTTTCTTCGGCTCCCCGCGTTAAAGTAAAATATATTTTTATACTACCACACGCTTGATTTAAAGCAGTCGACTCCAAGAGGAAGTCATAGTTGTCAACTCTAAACATAAAAATATGTCGATGTTAAAAAAATGCGCGCCTCTCTTTTCTTTAATTTTTTTCAGCTCATGGATCGTTAGTCGCAGTTACTCGCAAACGCACGGTCCCAATTATATTCCTCCGACAGGAATTTTGAGTGATGCGGGTGGACACAAACTTCATTTAGATCCGGAAGGGAAGGGTTCACCCACGATTATATTTGAAAATGGAACCGGCGATTTTTCTTTTATCTGGAGCCTTGTGCAACCCGAAGTGGCAAAATTTACCAGCACGGTTTCGTATGATCGTGCAGGTTATGCGTGGAGCGACCCCGGGCCGATGCCGAGAACGGGTAAACAGATCTGTTTGGAGTTGCACACTGCATTGATGAATGCGGGGATTCGTCCACCTTACATCCTGGTGGGTCAATCATTCGGTGGATTTGTTGTTCGTGCGTTTGCAAGGTATTATCCAAGAGAAGTTGTCGGGATGGTTTTAGTCGAAGCTGTGCAGGAAGATCAAAGAATTTTTATGGGCGGGGATGAACCGAAGAAAATTCGCGATTTTGCCAAAGGCCGGGTGGCGCCGACGCCACAAAGTTCTTTTACACCACCAGACACCGCGGCAGAAGCGCAGAAATTAAATACGGAAATTGATCCTCTGCTTGACAAACTTCCTGGCAGCGTTCAAAAAATGCAGATCTGGGCGCAATCGCAACCTGCGTTCATGAAAGCCGTCAGTGGTGAGATGGATTGGTCGCCTGAAGATGTGGCCGATTTATATAACCACAAAGGTGAACCGGGTTATACCTTCGGCGGTATGCCATTGATTGTCCTCACGCGTGGCAAGGGTGGGTATGACGGCAGAAAAGATTCTTTACAACTTGAAAATGAAAGATTGCAGGCGCAGAAGGATTTGGCGCATTTGTCTACAAATAGCAAACAGATCATCGACATGAATAGTGGTCACAACATCCATGTTGAAGATCCGGCGGTTGTTATTTCAGCCATTAAAGAAGTTTTTGTTGCAGCGACAAAGCATTCACATCTGAAGCAAACCAAATAACCAGATTCAACAGCCTTTTGGTGTCTTTGCGTTCTTGGCGGCTCCTTTGCGGAACGCTGCGGGCAATGGGACGCGGAGAGCGCGAAGTAGCGCAATGGGGCCAAAGCATGGATGACGGCTCAGGAATTGCTTATGCTTTGAATGTTGCGGGTGACACTTACAAATGTGAAAATATCTTTTCGATAAACAGGTTAATGACTTCGACGAGGATCAGGATGATGACAATGGTTTCAAGAACGACTGTGTTTCTATATTGCAACATGTCTTTAAAGAGCTCCAGGTTTTCTTTTACAATTTGCAATCCTTCCGCGATAGTTCTGAACCTTGCTTGGAGGTCAAATGTGGTCTTCAGGTCCTGGTCCAATAAATTTAATTTCTCATCTTCCCAGGTTATATCCGGTGAATCGAAAATGTAAAGGTTTTCGGCAATCCTGTTTTTCAGGTTCAGTGTTCTGCCGATATATTTTTTAAGGTTGGTGCGACGCAGGTTGATCTTTCCTCTCCTTTCCAACATCTGGGTGTAATAATTTGTCTCGGTAAGGAGTTTATTCGTCTGTTCATTATAGTGATCCAGCGCTACGCTTTGTGACACATTTAACATGATCAATCGGAGTACTTCGATATCCGGCTCTGCGATCTCAATTTTATTATAGCCCAATTTGATCCGCCCGGTCCGCGTTTCAATATCAAATTCGTCGCTAAGCCACTGGTCAAATAAATTTTTGCAGAACGGAGAAATAGATTGTACGAATGTGGTTATCTCCTCTTTGGAATAACCGAGGAAACACAGGATTCCGTATTTAAAGACGTAGAGATATTTTTCCTGGCCAATTCTGTAAAACAGTTCATCGGCATCGGAGCGATAAATTTCCGCTGTGAAAAAAGCTTTGAATGATTTGATATCAATGCTGTCGGCTACCTGGATGGATATTACTTTCAACATCAGCTATTTTTTATAATGTTGAACATTTCCACCTTTAAATGTACGAAACCCTGTTCGCACAGCAAGTCTGACAGCATCGCGGGACTACCACCACTTTTTCATCCAATCTGTTGAAACTTGTTCGCCTTTTTGAAAATCGTCTACGACAACAATGAATTGATTAGAATGGTCACTGTATTGAACTAAAATATTTACCCCGGCGTCGGAAAGGTTTCGGCAAAACATACCTAGTTGCCCGGGAACATCCTGGCGGAGCTTCTGGATTAACACATTGTTTATTTTCACTACAAAGATGCCCACCTTTGTCAATTCTTCTCTAGCCTTCTCCGCCTCCTCAACCAGGAAGTGTGCAACAGAATGGTCTCCATTTTGAAACACGCCGCCTCCTTCAATACTGATGTTGCTTTTTCCCAGCGTCTCACCCAGCAAGGCAAGATTGCCGGGTTTATTTTCTAAAATTATTTCCAGATCTTTCATCGTGTTATTTTTTATGGAAAATAATACTGTCTGCTGGTGCTTCTTTGCGCTCAGTCATACTGTAATCTCTAAGGACCTGTGCCACTCTCAGCCGATAATCATTGAAGATGGTACTTCTTCCATTTGCCTGTGCTTGCCGGTGCAATTCAACATTTCGCCACTGAGAAATACTTTCTTCATCTTTCCAAAAGGAGAGTGAGAGTACCTTCTCCTTGTCCGTCATGCTTTGGAATCTTTCAATTGAAATGAATCCTTCTATTTTATTGAGTTCGGATCGAAGATGAGCGGCAAGGTCGAGATATTCGTCCCATTTACCTTCCTTTGGAAAGACTTCAAAGATTACTGCTATCATTTTATTTTTTTTGCAAATTACATAGATCAGTACATTTACAGTTCATTTAAAAATGAACTATGGTTGTCGAAGAAAAATTTGTGGAGCTAACAGGCTTGATTTGTGAGCCTACAAGAGCGAAAATGTTATGGAACCTGCTTGATGGCCGCGCTTACACGGCAAGTGAATTGGCGGTAGTGGCAAATGTTTCGCCGACAGCAGCCAGCAACCATTTAGCAAAATTGCGGGAGGCAGATTTGGTAAAGGTGGAAACACAGGGGAGGCACAGATATTTTTCTTTTTCAAAACCAGAAGTTGCCTACGCTGTAGAATCGTTGGCCAGTCTCGCGAATGATAAAGATGACGGGATAAAAAAAATTGAAACACACCAGGGGATTAAATATTGCAGGACTTGCTACGATCATTTAGCGGGATTGGTAGGCGTGAGAATTACAGAAGCCCTGGAAGACAAAAAGATCATTTCGAAATCTGATGGACATTATATCATTACGAAGAAAGGATCGAGCTGGCTAACGGATTTTGGAGTAACCAATGATGCACTTACCAATAAACGTCGGCCGCTAACGAGACAATGTCTTGACTGGAGTGAACGTCGACCGCACCTGGCGGGGCAATTGGGAGCGGTATTGCTGGAAAAAATGCTAGAGAAAAAATGGTTCAGGAAAATGAAGTTTTCAAGGGAGCTGATCGTCACTTCAAAGGGAAACCAGGAAATTTATGAGTCGTTGAAGGTCGAGGTATAGCAAACTACCGGACGGCAAGCTCAGTATTCATTGGCGGTCGTTTCTGTGTGTTTCTCCGTGTTCTCTTGTGTCTCTGTGGTAAATCTTCGTTACCTCCATCTTAAGTTTCGTGCTGCTCGGGCTCTAAATGTACAAGAGTGCGACGCAACGGAAGCAACACAATAGCACTAATGCTGGGTACATAATCGTTGCCACCTGTCAAAATCTTCCTACCAATTTGTATCTTTTCTGTCTAAACAGTTCTTCATGAAAGCACGAACACTAATTACGCTAATGTTATTTGCGCCAATAACGCTAATGCTTACAAGCTGCGAGACGAAGACTAGCACTGATGATGCTGCTAAATTTTTGTCATCAGGAAAGTGGATTGACCTCACTTACTCTTTTAATGCTAAGACTATCTACTGGCCGAACAACCCCACCGGCTTTAAACTGGACACACAAATGAATGGAGTGACGCCCGCAGGATTTTATTATTCTACCAACGCATTTTCTGCACCCGAACATGGAGGGACTCACCTTGATGCACCCGTTCATTTTGCAAAGGATCATTTGAGTGCGGACCAGGTTCCACTTACTAACCTGACAGGTGACGCTGTCGTGATTGATGTATCGGAGAATGCGATGAAAAATCGGGACTATCTCATCTCGGTAAAGGATATTGAAAGTTGGGAAAAGAAAAATGGAAACATTCCTGATAGCTCCATTGTTTTGTTTCGGACTGGGTATGGTAAGTTTTACCCCGATCCAAAAAATTAGTAAAGGGGGCCGACGCAATTCCGTTGCTACATTTTCCTGGCATTGATCCGGCAGCAGCCGAATGGCTGACCTCGAATAGAAAAATCAAGGCGCTGGGACTTGACACGCCAAGCATTGATTACGGGCAGTCAAAAGATTTTAAAACTCACCAGGTGTTGCTTGGAAAAAATATTCCAGCATTTGAAAATGTAGCAAATCTGGATCAACTGCCGACGACGGGGGCATACGTTGTGGCATTGCCAATGAAAATTGAACATGGTAGCGGTGGGCCGTTGAGAATTATTGCGTGGGTAAAGAGTTAGCGCTTCATTTTAGTAATTACAACCTCACCCTCTTATCCCTCTCCATTTGGAGAGGGACGGTGCCGCAACGCAACGTCAGCTTGGTTGTTCTTCCACATCGACTGTGAATAAAACTCAGCATGAGAAGTAGTTGAAATGCTATTTACTGAAGTTGAAAAATATTCCACGGCTCGGCCTCTCCTCTCCATGTGAAGAGGAGTCCCGATGGCTATCGGGAGAGAGGTGAGGTAGTACACTTGCGCTCTCTGGCGACATCCGTTCAATTACCCTTTCTCTGCCTCCATCATATCTACAACCAGGCCGGACCACGTGAAATCGCTTGCCCCATATCCTTTACCATTAAAAGGATTATAGAATTCCCGGAAGCCGCTTTTTTCAATCAGGTCCTTCATTGCCTGCAGCAGCGCCCGGGCTTGTTTTTCAAAGCCATTGGCTGAAAACGAATGATACAAAAACCAATTTATGACAGGCCACGTTGGGCCGCGCCACAAAAACCTTGAATCATGAGGATCAAATGACGGATGATTTTTTGCAACGGAAGGAATTGGATAAGTAAGATTAAATTCTTCTTCGTTTAAAAAATGTCGTTCCAAAATTTCATGAGCAATTTTTTTAGAGACCTCTTTCATTATGACAGGTATACCGCTGGTAAAAGTTAGCACCTTCAATTTTTTATTTTCGCGGCCGTAGACATCATAGAAGGCAGCCGTTTCTTCGTCATACATTATTTCGAGCATGCGCATTGCTACTTTATGAGCAAGCTCGTCATACTTTTCTGCATCCTTATCTTTTGTCAACCTGCACAAGTCAGCCAATGCTCTCAGATCCTGCACATACATTGTGTTAAATAGCGTTTCCTTTACGATGAATACGTTGGCTTTGTAAATTTTCTTCAGGTTGTACCATTTGGTAAAGTTTCTGAATTGCACCGAGATGATTTTCCAAAAATATTTATTGGTAGCCTTTTGGGAGCGATGCCCAATCACTTCATCAAAAGAAGGTTTGTGGTCAAGCCCTGATTCAAAATTGCTGATGATTGAAAGCAGACCGTCCCCGTCGAAGTCCCTGCTTGCAGCAACCCAATGATAATATTTTTTGATTTTCGGCAAAAGCGAGAGAAGAAACTCTTCGTCCTTAGAATCTCTATAGATTCTTGCCAGGGCCTGCGCTATCAGCGGCGGCTGAATTAAAAAACTCATGTGCGGCCGAATCTGTTGCCACACGGGTGGTCCTTCCAAAATATTCCATTTATCCTTTGGCAGTAAGCTCTCCCAAAATACCATGTGCCCAATGAAACCATCTTTTTTTTGCATGGTAAAAAGACTTTGAAAGTTCTGCTTTGCCAGCTCTAACTCTCCGAGAGCGCATAAAATAAATGTGTGAAAGCAGGTATCCCAAAACCATTGGAAGGGATATCTTTCGGGAGACGGCATCACATAGCAATAATGCCGTTTCAGATACGGCGATACCCTGGCCCTGATATTGTTGAACATCAAGGTCCTTACCCTTTTCATCACTGATCATATCAATCTCGTCAATAAAAAGACGATAACCACCAACACCAACAAAAAATAAATCGCCGTTCGATGTTTTGTAAACAGAAAAAAAATGCTTCGTCTTCTTGCCCTCGTATCAAATCGCCCGTGTGCTCCGAAAGCTCCTGGTGCTGCGTCAAATAAATTATCAGGCTGATCAATTCCTTTTTGTTCCTCTGTTTGCTGACGCTTATAGCCAACGCTCGCTAGAAATTTATCTGCCAGCGAAGGGAAAAAATTATTTCCGCAAATAGCTTTCCATGATGAAAACCCAACAACATATTCCCGGCGATAGTGTTGTGCCGCCCAGAGAATGGCATTGGCTGCTACCTCGGGTTGATAAATGGGCGGAACCGGTTGTGCTTTGTTTGGTAGCCGGGATCGTGCCCAATCGAA
>VBAU01000313.1 GCA_005883855.1 Bacteroidota bacterium | reverse complement strand
TCGAAACCACCTTGCTTATATCTGCGTGCAAGCTCATTTAGCATGGGTGTTTTTACTCCATACGTTTTTTGTTTACCCGGTACCACCTTCTGAAAGAACTCTTTATTCTTTTCAGAAGAGTTTGTTCTGAGTGCCCGCTGTATTTCTTTCAGGTATTTGCCCATGTTGACTCAATATACTTATCCTGATGTCATATTTAGCGCAGAGCGCCTTGGCCCTGCTATTCAATTTCGCCACGTAATGTTTCGGAGGGAAAGAGTTGGTTCCATACAAGGCTTCATATTTGCGGATCAGGTTCGGATCATATCGTTTCAGGAAATTGAAATAAAGAGTCTTGCTATCGGCCGGTTGTTGACCGAAAAGAGTTAACCCACCTACAAGAACATAGTCTGCTCCAGATTGTTTTGTTGCAGCAATAATTTTTTCCAGTTGTTCTTGTGTATCGCTGATGAATGGCAGTATCGGGATAGCATTTACGCCAGTTAAGAATCCTTGTTGCTTTAGTTGACTTAAGATCTTAAGCCGCTCTGTCGGCGGTGCAGCCCGAGGCTCAAGCATCTTAGTGATCTCCGGTTCCATGGATGACACCGAAGTTGATAAAATAACCCCGCGACCCAGGCTTGTTTTTAAATCGGCTGGAAGAATCGCCGTTTCATCGATTTGCTTGAGGAGGTCAACATCCCTTGAAATTAAGGCGGTTTTTGTGCTGATAAAAATCGGGAAACGGTACTTCAACAACAACTTCAACATTGCCTGCGTCAACTTCCATTTTTCTTCATGATGCATGTATGCATCAGTAGCCGAGCCAACGGCGACGAATCCATATTGGCCTTTCTTAGCGCGTGCATGCAATTGCTTCTCCAAAATCTCAAGTGCATTGGACTTCATCACTAGCCCTTCATCCATGTTTGCGCCATATTTGCTTCCGCGAATATAGCAGTACAGGCAGTTACAACTGCAACCTTCATAAGGATTAACGGAATAGTCAGTAAGAAACCAGCCATCCCTCTGTTTATGCCTATTCAGTATTGATCTGACTTGTTTTTGAAGCATAATCCAAAAATAAATGAACAATAGTTTATTTGATTATTTACAAGCACTAATAGTAATTTGCCTGACTGAACTGGGCAAAGAAATAAAACAACAATAATTACGAAACGACAATCGCACATCCTCCCGGCAATAGTACTTTCTCAATTCGCAGGTACATCGTTATGGTTTGCAGGTAATGCTATTCTACCCGACATTCAACGTGAACTAAGCGCTCAAGGCAACACAATTGGTAACATTACTGCGGTCGTGCAATTTGGTTTTATCGCCGGCACGCTTGTTTTTGCAATTTTTGCTATAGCGGACAGGTTTGACCCATCAAAAGTGTTTTTTATTTCATCGGCACTTGCGGCAATTGCCAACGTTGCTATCATTTGGTTGGCAAAGAGTACGGCAACTTTATTTGCTCTGCGATTTATCACCGGTTTTTTCCTGGCGGGTATTTACCCGGTAGGAATGAAGATTGCAGCAGATTGGTTTGAAAGAAGTCTTGGGAAGGCGTTGGGCTATCTGGTAGGCGCCTTGGTAATTGGAACAGCCTTTCCGCATTTATTGAAGTCGAACTTGTATACGCTACCCTGGAAGGAGGTTTTGATCGTTACCTCATCTTTTGCATTTATCGGGGGATTGATCATCATGTTGTTCGTGGGAGATGGACCTTATCGAAAACCTGCAACCCATTTTCAGCCCACAGCCATATTCCAGGTTTTTCGATCAGCAGATTTTCGATCTGCGGCATTTGGATATTTTGGGCACATGTGGGAATTGTACACGTTTTGGGCCTTTGTACCAGTGATGCTTTTGTTATGGAGCAATAATCGCCAGGCAACCAATATTCCACTGTGGTCTTTTATGATCATCGCAATTGGAGGGATAAGCTGCGTTGCAGGTGGATATGTATCTCAGAAAATTGGCAGCGCACGTGTTGCTTTTTGTTCTTTGTTATGTTCTGGAATTTGTTGCCTTGCCTCATTTAGCTTTTTTAAGTTGCCGTTGCCTTTGTTTATTTTGGTGATGCTGGTGTGGGGATTTTTTGTTATTGCAGATTCGCCTCAATTTTCAGCGTTGGTTTCGCAAACAGCAGTGCCGGAATATAAGGGAACCGCGTTGACTATCGTTACCAGTATTGGGTTTGCGATTACCATCGGCAGCGTTCAACTGCTCGATCATGTGTACCATATCTGGAGGAATGCCGTTTTTCTTTTGCTGGCTCCGGGCCCTTTAATTGGCTTGTTATTTCTTTTTAGGTTAGCCAAGCAAAAGCAGTAAATTATTTCAATCAATCCAACTACTTGGACAAAAAATATTGCCATTATGCAGCGAGTTGTTATCATAGGAGCTACATCAGGAATCGGGCTGCAGCTGGCGAAATTATACACAGGTAACGGCGATATAGTAGGAGCTACCGGAAGACGAGCTCACTTATTAAGCGAACTTGAAAAACAATTTCCTTCGCAGGTTGTAACCGAGTGTTTCGATGTAATGGGATCAGAAAATATTTTTCACCTTGAATCACTGATCCAAAAATTAGGCGGAGTTGACCTTCTCATATATAATTCCGGCTTTGGCGACATCA
The DNA here is from genome assembly GCA_005883855.1 of Bacteroidota bacterium. Classification (GTDB taxonomy): domain Bacteria; phylum Bacteroidota; class Bacteroidia; order Chitinophagales; family Chitinophagaceae; genus VBAU01. The sequence goes on along the minus strand of VBAU01000313.1, from coordinate 1,352 downwards.
GCGAAACACTCGACTGGGCAATTGACAAACAAACAACTCTCACCAACGTAAACGGCTTTATAGAAATTGTAAACTATGCATTCAATTATTTTGTGAAGCAGAGCGGTGGCCAGATAGCTGCTACCTCTTCTATTGCGGCGGTGCATGGAAACAGCCAGGCACCCGCATATAGCGCAAGTAAGGCGTTTATGAGTACATACATGGAAGGTCTACATTTTAAAGCGCTGCGAATAAGAAAAAAAAATCCGACGATAAATATTACCGTGACGGACATTCAGCCCGGCTTTGTAAATACAAAATCGGCAAAGGGCAAAGTGTTCTGGCAGGCCCCGGTTGATAAGGCTTCCAGGCAAATCTTTACGGCTATTCAAAAAAAGAGAAGAAAGGTTTACGTTACCCGGCGATGGGGCATCATTGCGTGGCTGTTGAAACGGCTTCCCTACAGTATTCTTAAGAAGATTGCGTAATCTCTCAGTTGGTTCTCAAAACCTCAAATTTATCGCAAGCATAAAATTTGTTCCTGCCATCGGAAAATAATAGTTGTTAACCACAATCTCGCCTCCATAAATATAATTGTACGTATAGCCGCTGGGCTCGTATTTCTTGTTGAAAATATTATTTACCTGGAAAATAATATTTGCCTCCTTGAGAATTTTCTTGTGGAAGGTGTAGATGACACGGGCATCCTGAACATAAAAAGGATTCAGCTTTCTGCCTTCATTCTGTGTGTTGTCCAAATATTGTTTACCGACGTATTTGCCCAGCAAGCTTAGTTCAACCTTTCTGACCGGGAAAAAACTGGCATTAGCAGCACCAACTATATCTGGTGACAACGCAATGTCGGTGGCAGAATATTCATTTACTTTTTGTCCACCATTGTCATAATCGTCGATGTATTCTGTAAAGTCTTTGACTTTATTCTTGCTTAAGGTAAGGTTTGCAGTTGCTTTGAGCCAGTGGGTTGGTTGGGTGCTACCTTGCAATTCTATTCCCGTGCGGTAACTATCCGGAATGTTCGTTCGCGTATAGGCACCCACATCGTTGATCTTTCCAGTTAATACAAGCTGGTCTTTGTACTTCATATAATACAAGGTCACGCCCCAACTATATTCACGTTTCGCTTGTTGAATGCCCAATTCCATATCACGTAATTGCTCTGGTGTTGGCTGTTGATTTTTTCCCGCTTCAAAATCGTCGCGGTTGGGTTCCTTGTGGGCAATGCTATATGACAAATAGCCATTCCAACTGTTGTACACGTAGCTAACACCCAATTTTGGATTAAAAAAATCATAGTTGTTGTGTATGATCAGGTCGCGATCATCAGGGAATCCATTGATATCATATTTCACATG
>VBAU01000322.1 GCA_005883855.1 Bacteroidota bacterium | reverse complement strand
AAAGTTGAGCAACGTCTTTTGAATGTACTGCCTCGATCAAAGGGTCGCTATCTATTTTTTTTAAAGCATTGGCAAGAGCGTACGGTTTTTTTGTCCATTCCGCAGAGCCTGCATCGGCCAAATACTCACGTGACCTGGAAATTCCAAAACGTAAAAACAGCGAAAGAAAGTAACAAATCGCCGTTACTGCAATTGCAATCAACACAATATAACCGCCGCCCTTTTTGCCCCTGGCTCCGAAACGCAAACTGCGCAAAGCCATTTGAGCCAGGAAGGCGAAAATGCCAACGAAGATGATAGAAATGATCAGCAGCCGCGTATCATGATTGCGGATATGAGTAAGCTCGTGAGCAATCACTCCTTCTAACTCCTCGTCGCTTAGTTTTTCAATAATGCCCTTTGACAAAGTGACCGCGTAGGTTTTTTGGTTAATGCCGCTGGCAAAAGCATTCAGCGAATCATCATCAATAATATAAATGGCCGGCATGGTCATACCCTGCTGCATGCAAAGATTTTCTACAAGGTTGTAGACCCGTTTATCCACCATTCTTTCCAACGGCTTTGCACCAGTCGCCATGCGAATGAATGCGGTGTGTTCTGCCCATGCTATCAGGAACCAGATACCAACGCCTGCGACGACAAAAGGCATGGCCAGCAGGAAATGCTGATTTGTTGATTCTATATCTTGTTTATCGTAGAAAAGGAAAAATAGATAGCACATTCCAAGCAACAACGTGGGAAAAGCGATCAATAAAAGAAATGAATTGCGGTTATTGCGGCTAATCTGTTGTTGAAGACCTACGTATTCCATTATCCTAAAAATCGTGAACGGCTACCTAACGATTGAGTTAGAATTTTACCGCAGGTGGTTCCTCCATCACCCTGCGACCTTCGGTGCCGACATCAAAAAACATTTCAGGGGTGAATCCGAAGTTTCGGGCTACCATGTTTCCGGGAAATGTTTGAACGGCATTATTGTACTCCGTTGTGGCGCCGTTAAAGAACCGGCGGACGGCTGCCAATTTATTCTCGATGTCGCTAAGCTCTTCCTGTAGTTTGACAAAATTTTCGTTTGCTTTCAGGTTAGGGTAAGCTTCCAATGAAACTTTCAATCCCTGTAGCGCACTAGTGAGTTGCTGCTCTGTTTTTATTTTATCATTAATGGAAGTGGCGCTCATAGCCGCTGCACGGGCCTCGGTAACGCGATACAGTACTTCCTTTTCATGAGCAGCATAGCCTTTCACTGTTTCGACCAATTGCGGTACGAGGTCATGCCGATAGCGCAGTTGTACGTCAATATCTGCAAACGCATTTTGCCGGCGGTTGCGCAGACGGACCAGGTTATTATATAGCGCTGTCATCCATATGATGACCAGTACGATAAGTCCGATTACAATTAATAGTGGCATATCAATGTTTTTATTTTCTGAGATCAATTAAGAGGCAATGGAATAAGGAAACATCTCGTGATCGGTTTAACTTCCCCTCATGCCACCGGCCTTATGAGGCCGTTGTGTGAATGAGGTAGTTGTGTTCGGCTTGGGAATAAATTTTGAGCCTTGAGAATTTTTTTGATTTTTATTTCCCTTCTTTCCTTTTTTCTGATTGTTGTTTAGAAGTGACATGGATTCTTTTTTTTATGGCTCAAAGTTAAGAAATGTGTACAATTGACTATTAAATACAATAGCCTCCCCTGGAATTCGATAAAAGAGGCATAGGGTGCGATCACACCACCTCCTTTTCCAACAGCTTTTTTAAATTGTTAAATATCATATTCCATAATTGAGCTGATTTTTCTTTCATTTCCTTCGAATCAAGATTTTCTTCAGTGAGGGTCAGGTCGGTATTGTCGCCATTGGGCTTCAATTGATATGTGATGATGTGATAAAACTCCGATTCGTCAGGTTGACCAGACATATTGCTCCAATAACTATGTTTCAAAATTTTTTCATCTTCCATTTGTAAAACCTTGCCCTTCCCTTGAAATTTTTTGCCCTGCCATTCTCCCTGGTAGATAATTGTGTTTCCTTCCTGCCAATCGCCGATCGTGTCTACTCCGAAAAAATATTGTTTGATCATTGCCGGATCAATCAACGATTGCCAGACGGCCATGACAGGAGCATGTATAGTGATATCTATTTTGTTTGAAAATTTCTGTGCCATATTTTAAAAAGTAAAGTGAAAAATCAAATAATCTTCTATATCAGCTCAACTACCGTACCAGCGCGGACTTCCGCCCATACTTCCAACAGAAATTTCGATGGATGTTAAAACGAAGGCGAAAGGGAATTAACTTTAAACTCCATTTGAATTGCATATATGATGATGGAACAAACAATGCGTTGGTTCGGACCAAACGATCCGGTTAGCCTATGGGACATTCGCCAGGCAGGATGTACTGGCGTGGTCACCGCACTTCATCATATCCCCGTCGGTGAAACCTGGTCGGTTGACGAGATCAACAAGAGAAGATTGATGATCGAAGCCGCAGGAATGACATGGACAGTGATCGAAAGTCTGCCTGTGAGTGAAGACGTAAAAAAACAATCCGGAAATTATGTTCAGCACATTGAAAATTATAAACAAAGCCTGCGCAATGTTGCAGAATGTGGACTAAAAGTAGTTACGTACAATTTTATGCCGATCCTGGACTGGATGCGGACCGATATTAATTATGAGATGCCGGATAAGAGTAGGGCATTGCGATTCGAGAAATCTGCTTTCATTGCGTTCGATCTCTTTTTGCTGAAACGACCGGAAGCACAAAAAGATTATACGAATGAAGAGGTCGATGCCGCCAGGAAGCGATTTGATATAATGAGCGAGCAGGAAAAGGAAACGCTTTATCGCAATGCGCTCCTGGGATTGCCCGGCAGTGAAGAGCGATTCACCGAAGAACAAATTCTGACTGCGCTGCAGACCTATAAGGACATTGATGCAAACAAATTAAAACAACATCTGTTTTCTTTTTTGCAACAGGTAACGCCCGTCGCCGAAAAAGTTGGTTTGAAAATGGCGATACATCCCGATGATCCTCCGTATCCGATTTTAGGACTGCCAAGAGTTGTAAGTACCGAGCAAGATGCCAAAGAACTACTGAATGCGGCTCCGTCGGAGGCAAATGGCCTTTGTTTTTGCACGGGCTCATATGGCGTGCGAGCAGATAATGATTTGCCCGGTATGGTGCAGCGCCTGGGTGATCATATTCACTTTATCCATCTTCGCAACACGAAAAGAGATCCGCATGGAAATTTTTACGAAGCGGATCACTTAGTCGGGGACGTGGACATGTACCAGGTGGTAAAAGAGATTGTGTCGTTACAAAGAAGGAGAAATGTTTCGATCCCGATGCGACCGGATCACGGGCACCAAATGCTGGATGATTTGAGGAAAAAGACTTATCCGGGTTATAGCGCAATTGGACGCTTGCGCGGTCTTGCCGAACTAAGAGGATTGGAACTGGGCATTTATCGAAGCCTTGTTTAACTTATTTTAGTATTTCAAAAATTAGATTATGCAACGAATTGCTATGCTGGGCAGCGGCTTTATTGGCCGCTTTTACTCCGATTCTTTACAAGGACTACGCAGTAAAGATAAAATCGTAACTATCTATTCGCGACGTGAA
>VBAU01000321.1 GCA_005883855.1 Bacteroidota bacterium | reverse complement strand
CTGGAGCAGCGGGCCATATATCATGTAAGAATGACCTACCGTCCAGCCAATATCGCTCGCTGCCCAGAAGACGTCGCCGGGATCAATGTTGTAGAAATGGGTCATGCTAAACTTGAGAGCGGTAGCATAACCACCGGTATCTCTGATTACTCCCTTGGGTTTGCCCGTGGTCCCTGAGGTATAAATTATATAGAGAGGATCTATCGAGAGTAAGGGAACACAATCGGCGGGAGCGCCTTTCTCGAGGACAATTGAAAAATCTAATTCATCTTTTCCATTCAGGAAATCATAATCCGGCCTCCGTTGGAAAAAAATCTTGTAAGCAGGTTTATACTGTGCATGCTGAATGGCGTCGTCCACCAGCGGCTTGTAGGGGATCACTTTATCGACCTCAATGCCGAATGATGCAGAGATGATCAGCTTAGGCTGTGCATCGTCAATGCGAATACTTAATTCATGCGGGGCAAAACCACCGAAAACGACAGAATGAATGGCACCAATTCTTGCGCAAGCCAGCATAGCGATTGCAGCCTCCGGTATTACGGGCATATATATTATTACCGTATCGCCCTTGGTAATTCCAAGATCTCTTAGACCGCCCGCAAATTTTGCGACTGCTTTTTGTAAATCATCGTAAGAATACTTTTCTACAACGCCCGTCACCGGTGAATCATAAATAAGTGCTGTCTGTTCGCCTCTACCCTGCTCAATGTGAAAATCGAGGCACAAATAACAGGCATTCATTTGTCCATCGCTAAACCAGCGAAAAAATCCCTGGTCATTCTTAGTTAAAATGTTTGAAGGTTCCTTAAACCATTTAAGACTGCGGGCCTGCTCGGCCCAGAATTTTTCTTTCTCATCAATGCTGTATTGATAAAATTCCTTATAGTTCACGGTAAGAAAAGTTAGTATTAAAAGGTAAGAAAAATGACGCGAAAAAGTGCACAACCCCTGCGATCGCGTCAAATGGATTTTCACTGCAAGGCATCAGCTACGTCCCGAAACGATAAGCCGGATTCGAAAGCAACGATCAAAAGGACAATAACATTTCATTTGTTCCCGGAGCCGATATCCGTCTGCTCGCAACCTTGCGGATACTTTTTGCGATTAGCCTTATAAAAGTAAAATGATTAGATTCAAAAGGCTTGACCATGTTCAAGTTTGTATTCCGAAGGGTAAGGAGAATGAAGCAAGGCACTTTTATTCCAACATTATTGGATTAATGGAAATTCCCAAGCCCGACGCATTGATCCCCAATGGCGGGCTTTGGTATCAACTTGCAGACATACAACTTCACATCGGGACGGAAAATGAAACGAGCAAATCAAAAGGTCACCCCGCTTTTGAAGTGTCCAATTTGGCTGATGCCCGAACGCACCTGGAAAGACACGGCGTGCCCTTAGGTGAAGAAATACAAATCCCCGGGCAAAGGCGTTTATCATTTTTCGACCCGTTCGACAACAGAATAGAACTTCTAGAAAAAGTATCATCATGACTGCTACTGAAACGATGAACACATCGGCTGTTATCAAGGCTTTTACTGACATACTACCCGTGTCCGAAAAAGAAATCGAAGATTTTATTCAAATCACGAGCGAAGAGAAATTATCCAGGGGACAATTCTGGATCAAAGAAAACAAACGAAACGAAAGAATCGGATTCTTATTGAATGGCTATTTGAGAAAATACTACATCGACAATTATGGGAAAGAAATTACAGACGCCTTTTACTTTTCCTCAGATTTTTGCACAGACCTGCCTTCAATTATTGGTAACACCAGGCCCTCTTCTTACATCGTTGCCATGGAAGAAACGTCTCTCATTACTTTCTCATATGCAGATTTTGATAAACTGCGAATACAATATCCAAGATTTGAACGTATTTATAGCAAATTCCTCGAGCTGAATTTTCTCAAATTCTATAACCGCACAACTTCTTTTATACAACAAAGTCCAAAGGAAAGGTATACGGAGTTGTTAAAGGCAAACCCCACCATCTTGCAAAAAACCACGCAGTATCACATCGCATCCTACTTAGGTATCAGCTACCAACACCTAAGCCGCTTAAGATCCGCAAGATGATTTTTTCGCAAATGCGAACGAAGTTTACTTAACGCCGCATATAGCTTTGACAAAAAAAACAATGTTCATCAACAATCTTGAAAGGGTTTCAATTAACCACTCCGATCAGTGGTTACTCGTGAGAGGAAAGAGCAATGCTCCGCTTATTCTTCAAATACAAGCCGGCCCCGGCCTTCCGATGATCTCCGAAGCGAACTCCTTGCGAAAAATGCATCATTTGGAGAGCGATTTCCTGGTCGCTTATTGGGATCAGCGCGGTTGTGGAAAATCATTCAACAAGAACGAAAACGCTGCCAGCATGAATTTGAATCAACTCGCAAACGATGTCGTCACTTGTACGGAATACTTATTAAGGAAATACAAGAAGGAAAAAGCGAATGTAATCGGATACTCCATAGGCGCCACCATCAGTCTTTTTGCCGCACAAAAAGCCCCCACTTTGTTTGACAATATTTTCGTGGTGGGGCTGGACATTGACGTGCCGACGGCAAACAATTTTATGATTCAGTTTCTTTGGGATGAAGCTAAAAAAAAGAAGAATGGAAAATGGTTAAAACAGATCTCGCTATTGGAAGGAGTTGAAATTAATGATGCCAGCTTGTTCCAAAAAAGGGCAAAGCTACTCAGCAACGCAGGCGGCATTATTTCGAATAAGAAGTACAGGGATATTTTTCTTTCAACCATTAAAAACATGTTGTTTACCAAAGAATATAAATTTGCCGACATCATTAAGACAATCCGGGGAATAGAATTTTGTCAAAACGTTTTGCTTCCCGAATTTAACAGCGTTAACCTCTTTGAAAGAATAGAAAGGATACACACAGCTGTTCATTTTATGCAGGGGATGAAAGACGACGTCGCTCCGAACGACATAGCCGTCCGTTACTTTGAATACCTCAAGTGTAATACGAAAACCTTTACCGAATTCAAAGAGTCGGCTCATATGCCACATTTGGAGGAACCAGGTAAATTTGCTGATGTGGTGAGGGAAAAAATTTATAGTGCTGGACCGCCGGCATCTATGGTGGTTTCTTACAAGGAATCTAAAACCAAATAAATCATGTGATGCAGGAGAACAGGCACCTAATGATACTCGTTGCAGGGCCTTATCGCTCGGGCACAAACGATAACTCCGAACTGATTGAAAAGAATGTAAAAGCAATGACTGATACGGCTCTGGAAATTTTCAAAATGGGACATCTCCCAGTTCTGGGAGAGTGGTTTGCCCTACCCCTGATACAAGCAGCCGGTTCCAAAAAGATCGGTGACGAAATCTTTACTGAAATTTTTCATCCAGTCGCCGTAGATTTAGTCGGGCATTGTGACGCCGTGTTAAGAATTGGAGGACCCTCGGCGGGAGCGGATGAAATGGTAAAAACAGCACAGTTGAAAGGTAAAACTATCTTTTTTTCAAAAGATGAAATATCAGCACTAAAATAAACTTATCGGTACCACCAGAGCTGGTCATTACAATACAACAAACAAAAATAAAGACTAGGACAACTGATAAATGATTTTATCGAAAAACATCGAAGAAACCCTTAACAATATTGTAGCTGACTTGAAGCTAACGGACAACGTTATTGCGGTGGTGCTGGGCGGTTCAGCTGAATTTAATCATATGCCCGACTGTAAACAATTTCTCAGGCTTTGAAATCCGATTTAACTGTAAACTTTACCAAGCATCAATCGGTGTCGTACATCATATTGAATGTGCAATCACAACAGCGATTTGTTCCTCCTTTTACAGCCTGTTCATTCGAATTTCGGGATACTTCAAAGTGGTAACAGCGGATATACAATTCCAGACAAATTCCTTATTTAACCGTATAATGAGTCTCGCTCTTCCGTATCCCGTGAATTTTGACTTCCTTCAAT
>VBAU01000596.1:303-2585 GCA_005883855.1 Bacteroidota bacterium | reverse complement strand
GTTCCGGGCATGGCTGTAAGTTTTGCGGCAGCCTTAGTCGTCGCGGTCTATTTCATCATATCTCCAATGAGTATCTCGTACATAGTTGGAAGTTCCTGTTAGGTCTATTTTAAAACATGCTGATATCCATCATGTTTAAGTCGTGTAGCCTCGCCCAGAATCGAACTGGGATGTCAAGTTCCGGAGACTTGCGTACTATCCATTGTACTACGAGGCCAAGGCAGCAAAACTACAGGAAAAAATTTGCCAAACGTTCAGGCATCAAGCTGAAGTTCCACCCGTCTCGACGTAAGTTTTTTCTCCAGCCACAATGAAAAAATCACCCATGCAAAGCCGACACAGAAGCCCGCCAATACATCAGTCGCGTAATGATATCGCAGGACTATGCGGCTAATACCAATGACGATAGAAAACAAAACTAGCAGAATAGAAAACAGCCATTTCCATTTCAAATCCAGGTTTCCTTTGGCAACTAAGTAAATGATCACGCTGCAAAAAATAAACGAACAAAGGGCATGTCCGCTTGGAAAACTGAAATTGGTAAGCGTTTTTATTAACGGAAGCTCCGGTCGTTGACGATGAAAAAATTGCTTTAAGCCCAACATAAGCAGTGTGCTGCTCATGGCAACAATACCAACGTTGATGGCGTCACTGCGCCGATGGGCAAGGAACAAAACAACTATCAGCACAACGTAAGCCGGGATTACAAAGTAAGTAGTTCCAAAAAATGTGAGGATCCGCATTACGTTAATAAGGCCGCGGGTTGTGTGGGCGCTGAAAAAGGCAAACACTGCATTATCAAAGGAGGTTTCATCTTCGGCCACTACCTCATGTGCTAAATAACCAAAGACAAAAAGAGATATAATGAATAGCAGGGAAACGAGCAACGTCTTGATTTCAACTTCTGTTATTATTTCCCGAATAAATTTCTTCATTAGATCCCTGTTGTCTAAATCGAATACATCAAAAACATTGCCGTCATTGCGTTAACGTGAAAGCAGCTTCCTTAACGTTCTGAGAACTGGTACCGATATAAATTTTAAAGTCTCCGGGCTCAGCTACATACTTTAACTCAGAATTGTAGAACTTAAGTTTATCAAGATCAATGGTGAAAGATACCTGTTTGCTCTGTCCTTTTTGTAAGAGCACTTTCTGAAAACCTTTCAGTTCCTTTACGGGCCTCACGACGGAGCCCACCAGATCCTGGATATACAGCTGCACTGTTTCTTCGCCATCATAGTTGCCTGTATTTGTCACAGTAATTGTTGCCTTGATAGATTGGCTGGCTCTTATCGTTGCACTGCTTAACTGTACGTTGCCATAATCAAACCTTGTATAGCTCAAGCCAAAACCAAATGGATATTTCGGATAGATGGAAAGATCAATGTAGGCAGAGCGATAAAACCTGTCGCTGTCACTCGTTGCGGGTCTGCCCGTGTGGAAATAATTGTAGTAGATCGGGATCTGGCCTTCCACGCGTGGAATTGTAATCGCCAAACAAAACGTCCGCAATAGCATCACCGGCTTGAGTTCCAAGCCACCACGTGTATAAAATTGCAGGAACATGATCCGCGGTCCAGTTAAAGATCAATGGCCTGCCTGCGTTTATCAGAACCACAACAGGTTTGCCTGTAGCATTAATGGCCTTCACCAATTCTTCCTGCATGCCAGGCAAATGAAGATCGCTGCGGCTCTTCGCTTCTCCACTCCAGTCACTTGCCTCACCCACACTCATGATCACAACATCGGCTTGCTTTGCCACCTCGATCGCTTCCGCAAAACCCGCCTGTGAACTATCATTGATCTCGCACCCCTTCGCATACAAAAGTTTTGCGCTCGGGACTTTGGTTTGTATTCCCTGGAACTGGCTCACAATGCGCGATGAATCGTCAGGCCATGAATAAGACCAAAACCCAATATTGTCTCTGACTGCTTTGATAAATGGACCAATCAATGCAATTGTTTTTGTTTGCTTGCTCAAAGGGAGTAAACCCCCATTCTTACCGGGAAGTGGATCATTTTTCAAAAGCACGATGCTTTTTTCCGCAACCACTTTTTCTGATCTTAAATTATCTGGGTTGTTCCATTGTTGTTGTTCCCGTTCTTTGTTGCAGAACCTGAAGGGGTCGTCAAACAAACCCATTTCAAATTTTTTGCGAAGGATTCGCCGCACCGCGTCATCGATCAATTGCATTTTCACTCTTCCCTCTCTGACTAACTTTGACAAATTCTTTATATAACTCCGACTCTCCATATCCATGTCGCTGCCCGCAGTTACTGCT
>VBAU01000596.1:0-200 GCA_005883855.1 Bacteroidota bacterium | reverse complement strand
CGCTGCAGATGTTTGTTGCCGGTTGCGGGTATTCCATTCAGATCGTTGAATGAATTCATCAATGTAGCCGCGCCTGCATCAACCGCCGCTCGGAATGGCGGCAAATAAATTTCCAACAAAGTCCGTTCGCTCATATCAACGGAATTATAATCACGGCCACCAATTGCAGCGCCATACGCCGCAAAATGTTTAACACAGGC
>VBAU01000320.1 GCA_005883855.1 Bacteroidota bacterium | reverse complement strand
AATCGTGATTTTTGAAAAGGCCGAAACCCAGTGTGCAGAACAACGATTAAATAACAAGCCTGCTAAAATATCAGCAGGCTTGTTTAGTCATCTGAAAGATGATGGATCCTGATTATTCAAGCATGAGTATTTAAGCCTTGTATTTTATTTTGTATTCGCCATTCTTGTGAGTTTTTTTTATCTTTTTATAATGTATCACATTCGTGTTTTTATTATGTGCTACATGCGTATAGGCAGGTTTCACCCGAGCCACATGCCTCGTTCCACTTGGCGTATGTCGCCTTGCAGCCGTATAATGATGAACATATGCCGGGTGGGCACTGGTTGACATCAAGACTTGGTGTGCCTCACCTTCGCTCTTTATCTTCTTCTTGAAACCCTGCCCTTCGATTTTTGTTTTTACTTTTTCAGTGGTCTGCGCCTGAGTGCAAAAAAGATTGCTGTAAATAAGATTAGCCGTTTCATAATTAAGTATTTGTCTTATGTGGCACAAAACACATTCCAACACCCCAAAAAATAGCATAAATAAAGTGTGAATGGCCCTTTAAAATTCAGATCTAAGCGTCTTACGAAGAAGAATAATTCTTAAATTATTAAATTCCATGATTGCTGGCCGGTTAATGGAACGTTCAAGGCTCTGCCAAACAATCACTTTCCGTTTGCATTTCTGTTGGCATGAAAGGATGAGCACACGTTCGAAAAGTTTAGCAAGTAAAAATGGGAAGGCAAGCAGAAGAACCTGGAGAGATAAATGTTACCGAAAATTTTGCCTGGCAGCGGCAACAATAAATCATTTCTCCGGTTGCGCTTTATACAATAACTCATAATATTCGTGCGCCATCCTGTTGCTGTCGAATTGAAAACGCACATCTCTCATCCCATTTTTCACTACTGCGCGCCACTGATTATGATCCTCATAATACATTGGGAGGATTTGCTTATTTAGAATTTCGTAGATGCAGTTGAGATCGTATGCGTCCTGCTCATGCACAGTCATATTTGAATAGTCGGCTTTCGGAACTACAAAACCATTCTCACCACTTTTCATAAATTCTGGTACCCAGCCGTCGTCCGTGGAAAAATTTACGGTGCCATTCATCGCCGCGGTCATACCGCTTGTTCCAGACGCCTCGCGTGGCACACGCGGGTTATTCAACCAACAATCGGCACCCTGTTTCAGCCGCCTTGAAAGCATGAGTTCATAGCCAATCAGCACAGAAACATTCTTATACTTGCGGCTCAAATGCACAAGGCTGTTGAATTCTGTAATGGCTGGGTAATCGACTGGATAAGGCTTGCCAGCCCAAATGATTTGAATGGGATATTTTTTGTTGTGGATCAATTCTTCAAACTTCTCTTCATCCGTTGTTATCAACCCCGCCCGTTTATACCCGGCAAACCGCCTCGCCCATACGAGGGTGAAAATTTTGGTATCGAAAAGTCTTCCTGTTTGATCGGCCACTATTTCAAATGCCCGCTTTTTTAAAAATGATTTCCTTGTGTCGAATCGTGTGTCATCATTGTTGTCAATTGCCTCGTATAACAGCTCATCCGCCCAGTAGGTCCAATTTTGTGCATTAGTAATGGAGATGATGTCGCAAATATGATCGTATTTGCTCCACAGCGCTCGTGATACCTTTCCGTGCAGCCTCGACACGCCGTTCGCTAATCTTGCAAACCGCAATGCAGCCAGCGAATGATTGAACATTTCGTCTGGATTGCCTGTGAGCTTTTTTACTTCGTCAACAGTGAGTCCGCAGAAATAACTCATCTTGTGACAAAGATGTATGTCGTGCTTTTCATTCCCGGCTTCTTCCGGCGTATGCGTCGTGAATACCAGTCTCTTTCTTACTTCCTCGATGTTGTTGTTGTATTTCTTGTACAGGTAAAAAGCCGCGGACAATCCATGCGCTTCATTGAGATGATATACTTCAGGTTTAAATCCCAATTCATCAAGAAGTTTAGCACCGCCAACGCCTAACAGAATAAATTGCGCCACCTTGGTCGCCACATTGGCGTCGTATAGGCGATGACAAATTGTTTGCGAAACATAATCGTTCTCCGGGATGTCGGTGCTCAGCAGGAACAATGGTGCCGTCTGGAATGTCTTTGGGTTGAGATAATAAACTTTTACCCACACGGGATGCTCATGGACCGTGATCTGGTACTTAATGCCTGTGTCTTCCAAAAAACTGTATTGCTTTTCCATCCAGGTCACTTGCAGTGTCTGGTCCTGGTTCCGAGTCTGGTCATAATAACCATACTTCCATAAAATGCCGACGCCAATCAAATTTTGTTTGAGCTCATAAGCACTTCGAAGATGCGAACCTGAAAGAAAGCCCAGGCCACCGCTATAAATTTTCAATGGTTGGTGGATCGCGTACTCCATCGAAAAATAAGCCACTCGTTTTGAATAGCGCTCATCAACAGGGTACGGTACTTTGAAATCTTTAAAACTCATAGTGTGAACTTTACACAATGAGTGCGAATATACAGGCAAAAAATCAATCAGGCGTTGTTTGTTAACATGGCAAGTGGAAAACTTAATTCGGCAGTATCATCGCAGATATCATGGATGATTGTCAGTGGGTGATGACATCATTTTTTTGACACCTGTTTTTTCGGCTTTGTTTCTTTCTTTTTCGGCTCCTTCTTTTTAGGAAACGTTCCTTCGAATACGCAATCCAAACCTCTATGAGAGCCACATCCCTCCATCTCAGTAACGGTAACCGAGGAAGAACTAAAATTGAATCGTAACACACATGGATCTCCTGAGGAGTGATATATTGCGGTGTTGGCAGCGGTAAAACCAGCCTCACCTTTTAGTTCACCCACGCAGTTATTCTTTTTTTCGAAATGAACGAAGAATGTCATTCGGTCGGGTTTCTTATTGTCGCGGATGGAAACAAGATTCGATTTACTTTTCACGTAGTCACCCGAAAATTTATTTTTTTTTGAAAAGGATTCAATTGGATTGATCAATTCCATCGCTTGTTCGTCGAGAGCATCGGTCATGATAAGTAAGAAAGACTTAGCCGGTTCATTGAGCACATAGACGTTTTTGCCATCACTGATACTTCCATCCTGATTTTTGCGTATGATGTTTTTTGAAAGCGTGTATCGCTTGTCAATAACAAAAAACTGTTGCGTAGCCGGATTCGCGTCAAGTTGCAACACCGGCATGCCCGTTATAAAATTATTGTTCTTATCAAAACAAAGCACTAAAATGCCTTTTCGATCGGACGAAAACGCTTTTATGAAAAGATAATTTCCCTGGTCAGATCTTATCCGACCCATCGGATAGATTTTCGGCTTCACGCCCTTTCCAAAAGCTCTGTCAAGTATGCTGTCTGGTACTAAATTGGTAAATACTTTATAGCTGATCAGCAAAGTGTCGGTTCTATTCCTGGCAACCTCTGAATCGAGGACTTGGTATGGAAGACTTACCGGCCGAAAAGATTCAATAAAATCTGTGACGTTTACAGGTTCTTCGCCGGACAGGGAGACCTTCTTTTTGTGTTTGCAGGCGAGGACTATAAGGATGAACAAGAACCAGAGAATCCAGGGCTTTCCTTTCATAAATTATTCCAATGGACATCGAATTTACTTCTTTCTTTCTTCCTATCGCGAATTCAAAATTTTTTATTTCCAGAGTATTTTTTAGATTTGTCTAAATTTTAATTTAGACATGCTAAATTTTTCAACCAGCGAGGAAAATTACATCAAGACCATTTTCCATTTGCAAAACGGTCAGAATACCGTTACCACAAATGCATTGGCGGAAAAATTAAGTACCAGGCCCGCCTCCGTCACCGATATGATGAAAAAACTAAAGGCAAAGAAATTACTTCACTACCAACCTTACCAGGGTTTCAGGCTTAGCAACGAAGGCAAAAAAGTAGCCTTGGACATCATCCGCAGGCACAGGTTGTGGGAATATTTTTTAGCCGAAAAGTTAAAATTCAAATGGGATGAGGTGCACGTCGTAGCCGAAGACCAACTAATTGACAAACTGGATGAATACCTTGGCTATCCCAAATCCGATCCGCACGGTGATCCCATCCCGGATAGTCTTGGCAAGATGGAAAATAGTGAGCAGATCAATCTCGCCGAATTGGCTGTAAACAAACCGGCAGAGGTTTGCCGTGTTGTCAATCAGTCGGACGAGATGCTGGAATTATTACAACATAAAAAGATTACGATCGGTGCCAGGGTGGAAATAAAAAGAAAATTTGAATTCGATCATTCCATCGAGATCAGGCTACGTCAATCTAAAAGGAATTCCTCCGATCAACCTTCTTTTTCTATCAGTGAACAATTGGCCAAAAACATTTTTGTATCTCTATGAAAAGCGGACATGCACAAATCTCGCTCAGCGAAGTTCATGGAAGCGTAGACACCACGTCAGCATCGAGACCTGTATGGAAAAGAATTTTTTCATTTTTTGGTCCGGCTTACCTCGTAAGTGTAGGATATATGGACCCCGGCAACTGGGCAACGGACCTAGCCGGCGGTAGCAAATTTGGATATTCATTGATATGGGTTTTGTTAATGAGTAACCTGATGGCTTTGCTATTGCAAAGCTTATCGGCCAGGCTTGGCATCGTGCGGGGAAGAGACCTTGCGCAGGTTAACCGGGAGACTTATCCGCGTTATCTCAATTTTCCCTTGTATATACTTGCTGAAATTGCCATAGCCGCCTGCGATCTTGCCGAGGTCCTTGGAATGGCCATCGGTATTCAATTACTCACAGGTATCCCACTACTTTACGCCGTGCTGATTACCGTGTTCGATACATTTTTGTTTTTGCTGCTGCAAAAACTTGGTATCCGAAAAATGGAGGCTTTTATCATTGGACTTGTGGTTATAATTGGTGGCTCGTTCCTGGTTGAAATTCTGCTGGCGAAACCAAATTTGGGCGAGGTGGCAAAAGGTTTCGCGCCGCACGTTATGACCAACGAAGCCTTGTATATAGCCATCGGCATTATTGGCGCTACGGTAATGCCGCACAATTTATACCTGCATTCGGCACTCGTGCAAACAAGAAAAATCAAACGGGATCGCCAGGGAATACGTCGCGCCATCCGGTTAAATGTTGCGGATAGCACCATCGCCCTGAATATGGCTTTCTTTGTGAACGCAGCGATATTAGTTCTCGCTGCGACAGTTTTTTTCAAGACGGGACGAACGGATGTCGCTGAAATAAAAACGGCTCATGAACTGCTGGACAAATTCCTGGGCACAAAACTCGCCCCTACTCTATTTGCGGTAGCGTTGATAGCATCCGGTCAAAGTTCAACTATCACGGGAACATTGGCTGGGCAGATCGTAATGGAAGGTTATTTGCGGTTGCGCATCAATCCATGGATAAGGAGATTAATGACGCGACTGATTGCAATCATTCCGGCGGTGATAGTTATCCTGATCAACGGCGAAGAAAATATCGACAGTCTTTTAATTCTAAGCCAGGTCGTCTTGAGCCTTCAATTAGGTTTCGCGATTATTCCTCTCATTCATTTTGTAAGCGATAAAAATGACATGGGTGAATTCGCGATAAAACCTCTCACGAAGATTCTCGCATGGTTAGTAACCGCGATCCTCGTCTATCTCAATATTCGCATGGTCGCAGGACAATCCATTGATTACTTCTCAACATCGTCAAATGTTTTTTGGAAGATGATGATTATTATTGGAGGAGTTATTTTTGTTGCGTTACTTGTGATCGCTTTTGTTTACCCACTGATGAGCAAACGACATCGTGATATGCCTGAGGTACACGCCGAAGCCAGCGGGCTTCAGAAGGTTGCAGTACCATTATTCCAAAAAATTGCCGTGGCTCTCGAGTTCGGCGAAAAGGATGAGAAACTTCTGTCCTATGCTCTGGGCCAGGCGCACCAAAACACATCATTTGTGCTCATTCATGTAGTGGAAAGTGCGTCAGCAAAAGTTTTGGAAAAAGATACCGATGATCTTGAGACAAGAAAGGACCAGGAGCATATTAATTTTTACGCGCAACGAATCATGCAAATGGGCTACAAGGCCGATGGCATCTTAGGATTCAATCACCGCGCCAGAGAAATTGTTCGCATTACCAAGGAAGCCAATGCAGACATGTTAGTGATCGGCGCTCACGGTCATGCTGGCATAAGGGACTGGCTCTACGGCCAAACCATCGATTCCGTGCGGCACGAGTTAAAGATCCCGGTGCTTGTGGTGCATGTGTAGGATGGTGAATGATGATGGTGAATGGTGAATGGTGAATTGTCAATTGTGAATAGTGAATGGTCAACGTGAAGTGTTACTCTGGTCATTACCTATTGCCTCAATCACACCACTTCATTCTTCGTCCCGGCGCGAACGAGGTGCTTGAAGCGGCTAAATGTTTCAGGCTTAATGTTGAGATAACTTGCCAGGTACTTTTGTGGAACGCGCTGCAGCAACTCAGGGTTACGGTTGACAAAATGAATAAAGCGTTCCCTTGGCGTATGCATCACCAATTGCGTCTGCCATCGATCCTTAATAACCATAGTATATGTGATAATGAGACGCCCGAGGTGTTCCATCTTGTTTGAACGAGCGTAAATTTTTTCAAGGTTGTCATAGTTGATGGACACCATTGTGGTGGGTTCTATCGCCTCAATGTAATATTCTGAAGGCGTGCGGCTATGAAAAGATTCCTGAGCGTGAATAATATGACCCTCAAAAGATATTTGGGTGTTGATCTCCTCGTTGCCCTTTTTGTAATACTTCCGGGCAAGCCCCCTTACAATAAAATTGAAATAGTTCTCTATTTTCCCCGCTTCGCTGATGATTTGTTTTTTTCCATATTTGCGAACAATAATGTACGGGTAAATGAACTGGCGAAACTCCTCTTCGCTAATCTCAACAAATTTCCTTGCATAGTCTAGGAAGGGCTTGATTACATCCATGCGCTTAACCTTGTTTTTCTAAAGTTACGGAAATTGATTTGAATCAAGTGTACCTCAAGTTGACCCAACCGGCAAATGAATAAATGCACACCCGCTATTGAGTGTTCACCGAGATTATAAAAGCTTAGTTTTGCAGCCTTCATAAAAATTCAAATCAAAGGAATGTCACAAAAAATTAAAGTTGCGAAGCCTGTCGTTGAGTTGGATGGCGATGAAATGACGCGGATCATCTGGAAATTTATTAAAGACAAACTGATACTGCCTTATGTTGACGTAGAGATCAAGTATTTTGACCTGGGTATTGAGCATCGCGATGCCACAAACGACCAGGTAACGGTAGACGCGGCCAATGCGATCAAAGAGCATGGCGTGGGCATCAAATGTGCTACTATAACTCCTGACGAGGCAAGAGTAAAAGAATTTAACCTGAAGCAAATGTGGAAGAGTCCTAATGGGACCATCCGCAACATTTTAGATGGAACCGTTTTTCGTGAGCCGATCGTCATAAAAAATATCCCGAGGCTAGTGACAACCTGGGATCGCCCGATTATAGTTGGCCGTCATGCTTTTGGTGATCAATATCGTGCCACTGACTTTGTCGTTCCGGGTAAGGGAAAGCTGACCATAAAATTCCAGGGCGAAGATGGACACACCATAGAGCATGAAGTTTTTCAATTCAAGGGTGGCGGCGTGGCGCTCAGCATGTATAACACCGATGAAAGTATTCGCGGGTTCGCACGAAGCTGCATGAACATGGCCTTGCAAAAAGGATGGCCGCTTTATATGAGCACGAAAAATACAATCCTGAAGAAGTACGACGGTAGGTTTAAAGATATTTTCCAGGAAGTCTTTGAGAAGGAATTTAGAATGGAGTTCCAAAAGAACAGCATTACGTATGAGCACCGCCTGATCGACGATATGGTGGCCAGTGCCTTGAAATGGAATGGCGGTTTTGTCTGGGCGTGCAAGAACTATGATGGAGACGTACAGAGTGATAGCATAGCGCAGGGTTTCGGCTCACTGGGGCTTATGACAAGTGTGCTCGTAACACCCGATGGCAAAACTATGGAGGCCGAAGCGGCGCATGGAACTGTCACACGACACTACCGTGAGCATCAAAAAGGAAATCCCACCTCTACGAA
>VBAU01000319.1:4139-5273 GCA_005883855.1 Bacteroidota bacterium | reverse complement strand
GGCGCTCGAGTATGTAAAAGCTGGTGATGATTCCGGCGCACAGCAGCTGTTTGAAGAAATTCTTGCTCGTGAGCCCGGCTACATCGGTAGTTATTATCATTTGGCGAAATTATTTGAAAGGAAAGGCGACACGGAATCTGCAACAAAATGGTATGAAAAGGGAATGGAACAGGCCAGGAATGCAGGCGAAAATCACGCGTATAATGAGTTGAGAAGCGCTTACGAAGAATTGACGTTTTAATCCCATGAATTTACTCCAACAATTCCGCGACCACATTAATCAACATAACCTTTTTCACCAAAAAGATAAATTGATCGTGGCTGTAAGTGGCGGAGTGGATTCCGTTGTTCTTTGCGAGTTGTGCAGGCAGGCCGGATTTGATTTTTCAGTAGCTCATTGCAATTTCCAATTGAGAGGGGAAGAGAGCGAAAGAGACGAAAGATTTGTCAAGACCCTCGGCCAAAAGTATGGGGTTCAAGTGCTGGTTAAAAAGTTCGAAACAGAAAACTACGCGAGGGAAAGTAAAAAAGGAATCCAGGAAGCTGCATTAACTAATAAGCATTTGGCATCCCGATAGCCATCGGGAGGCAATTGACAAACCCGCTCACGACTCACGGCTCGCGACTCACCATATTCTCACTGCGCATCATGCGGACGACAATGTCGAAACGGTTTTGATGAATTTTTGTAGAGGAACGGGGCTACAGGGATTGAATGGAATTCCGAATAAGACGGGACATATACGAAGACCATTGCTTGATTTTTGGAAACACGAGTTACTGGAATTTGCAAAAGAAAATCAACTTGAATTTGTCGAGGACTCTTCAAACAAAAGTCCGAAATACAGCCGCAATCTCTTCCGAAACGACATCATCCCGGTCATCAGTAAAGTTTATCCGGAGGTAAAATCAAACCTGCGCGATAACATTGATCGTTTCCAGGCTGTGACCTCGCTTTATACAACGCTGATCGCTGATCTCAAAAAAAAGCTTTGCAAGACAAAAAACCAGGAGATCCATATTCCCGTTAAACAACTGATGTCTTACAAAAACACTGCTTTGATCTTTGAAATCATATCTGGTTATGGTTTTACAGAAAAACAGGTAGACGAAGTAATCAAACTTGCCGGGAGT
>VBAU01000319.1:0-4082 GCA_005883855.1 Bacteroidota bacterium | reverse complement strand
TCGAATCATCAAATTCAGGCATTGGCTTATTGTTTCGCCAGCCAAAGCCAGCGAGTCAGAGACTATCATAATTGACGAAGGGACTAGAAATGTTCAATGCCTGCCTTCTGGACAGGCAGGCCCAATGTTCAATTTTCAATTTTCAATGGTTGACAATTGCTCATTGCCAACTGGGGACAACATCGCCTGCGTTGATGCTAATGAAATCAAATTTCCTCTTATCCTGCGCAAATGGAAGGAAGGAGATTATTTTTATCCCTTAGGAATGAGGAAGAAGAAAAAACTCTCCCGGTTTTTTATTGATCAAAAACTTTCAAAAACGCAGCGTGAAAAAACCTGGGTGCTTGAGATGAATAAGAAAATCATTTGGGTGGTAGGATTGAGGATTGACGATCGTTTTAAGATAACCGATAAAACGAAACACATTCTGAAAATCTCCTTAGAAACTAGCTAACCAGCCTCGCACGTCCTGGACAAAATTTTGCAGAACGGGGTAACTTGAAAAAAAATTCGACCCGATAGTCAAAAAAAGAACTCCGTAGAGCGCTCCCCAAATATGGGCCGAGTGATTTATATTGTCAGCCGATCGCCGTCCAAGTATGGATGAAACTATCAGGTAAAGAGTGCCGAAAATAAATCCCGGGATCATAAACGGGAAAAAGATCAACCCCAGTTTTTGCAGGGGGAATAATAAGATGAAGCAAAATACAACGGCTGAAACGGCTCCTGATGCTCCGAGACTGCGATAGTAATAATTGTTCCTGTGTTTTCTGTATGTCGGCAGCAAACAAACGATCAGCGCGGACACGTACATGAACAGGTATACAAAATTTCCATATCTGCCAAAAATGCTTATGAATGCTCTCTCAACATGCACACCAAAAATGTATAGAGCGTACATGTTTAGGATCAAGTGCCCGAAATCCGCATGTATCAGGCCACAAGTCAGGAAACGCCACCATTGCCCTTGTTGGGTCACAGCTGGCGGATAAAAAATCAGATCGTCAATGATCTTGTGACTACTAAATCCACTTATCGAAACCAGGGTCGTTACTATGATTATGATTAACGTAATTGAAAGCTCCATGATCCAAAGCTAAAATTCGAAATTTGAAATCCGAAACAATATGCCAAACTATTTTCGATATTCTAATTTCGAATTTATTTGTGATGATATTTTTCATTACGAATGATCGTGCACGCCCTGTAGACTTGTTCAGCCAGTATCAACCTGGCCAGTTGATGTGGAAAAGTCAATTTCGATAAACTCCATTTATAGTTTGCCTTTTGAAGAACTGCTTCGTCTAAGCCGAAAGCTCCGCCTATTACAAACACAAGCGTCTTGATACTGTCGTTTGCTCTTAACTGAAGAAAGTCAGCCAGCTTTTCAGAACTTATTTCTTTTCCATGCTCGTCCAGGGCTACGAGGTAGTGATCTTTCTTTAACCAGTCTATTATCATCTCGCCTTCCTTTTTTTTCAGGTCCATTTCGCTCATCATGCCCGCATTCTTTGGCACAGGAATAATATTCCATTCAACTGAAAAATATTTTGAAATGCGCTGAGTGAAATCTTCAATGCCTTCCTTCACATAGGGCTCATGGTTTTTTCCAATTGACCAGAATTGAATTCTCATGGTGTAAATTTAAAGACCTCCCACAAAAGAGTTAACAGCTTTCTGAGATAAGATGTGATATTTTCGCAAGTGTGCCAACGCCACTTCAAGGGCATCGTAAATATCTGTTTCGAAATTTTCGAACACGGCCCCGTATTCATTCCCGATCCCTGGAATCACTCCCATCTGTTTCAACTGACGTAGGCCTTTTCAGAGGCTTGTTGGGACCGGTAAGAGTGGTAGCTTTAGAATGATGAATGATGAATGTTGAATGTTGAAGACAACGACAATTTCATAATTCTTCATTCGATATTCCTTGTTCTATATTCTGATCTTCCATCACTATGCAACTAAAATATAACACGAACTATCCGTCAATCGACGATTTGCGCAAGAAGGCGCAGAGAAACGTACCTCGTTTCGCTTTTGAATATTTGGATGGCGGGTGCAATGAAGACGTGAACCTTGTCAAGAACACGTCCGACATACGGAAAATCGAAATGAAACCGTACTATTTGAGAAATTATGCCGGTGCAGATTTAAGAACAGAGCTTTTCGGTCATGTATACGACGCTCCTTTTGGAATTGCGCCTCTTGGACTGCAGGGATTGATCTATCCCAATTCTCCAGAGATACTTGCGAGAGCTGCATTCGAGCATAACATACCTTTTATATTGAGCACGGTAACCACTTCATCGATTGAGCGAATCAGTGAAATCACGGAGGGAAGAGCCTGGTACCAGCTGTATCATCCCACAGAAAATGAGATCAGAGACAAAATCATACAGCGAGCAGCGGCGGCGCAGTGCCCGGTTTTGGCTGTGCTTTGTGATGTCCCAACTTTCGGATACAGACCAAGGGACATAAGAAATGGTTTAGCAATGCCGCCCAAAATGACATTCAAAAACATTTTGCAAATCATAGGCAAACCGGGATGGGCGATAAATACATTGCGGCATGGCCAACCGACATTCGCCACACTGAAACCATATATGCCTGTCGGAATGGACATGCAGCGGCTTGGTGTCTTCATGAACAAAACATTTTCAGGAAGAGTGAGTGAAGAAAAAATAAAACCGATACGAGACATGTGGAAAGGTAAACTCGTTCTGAAAGGCGTTGCCAGTGAAGAAGACACTGATATGGCGGTACGCCTGGGTTTTGATGGAATCATTGTCTCGAATCATGGTGGCAGGCAATTAGATGCCGGGGAGTCTACGATTCGTTCATTGATACCCATTGTGAAAAAATTTGAAAATAAGATCACCATCATGATGGACAGTGGAATTCGCTCTGGGCCGGATGTTGCGAGAACGCTGGCTTGTGGTGCCGATTTTGCATTTTTGGGAAGATCATTCATGTACGGCGTGGCCGCCCTGGGCAACGAGGGTGGCAATCATACAATTTCCATTCTAAAAATTCAACTGAAACAGGTGATGGAGCAACTGTGCTGTTCATCCGTAAAGAGTCTACCTGCCCACCTGATTAGATAGAATATTGTATACGCTATTCGTCTCTCGATTTAAGCCATCACAGCCCATGACAGATACCTTTTATAAAATGATACTTTTACACTAGTTTGTTATTGCAGTAGCGAAAAATAATTTCATGCAGATCTTACTCGGAGTCATATTTCACTTCATCGGCGGTTTTGCGTCGGGAAGCTTTTATGTTCCTTATAAAAAAGTGAGGGGCTGGCACTGGGAAAATTATTGGATCGTGGGAGGATTATTTTCATGGCTTATTGTTCCGCCAATTGCTGCATGGCTAACCGTTCCACATTTTAGAGAGATCATTTCTCAAACCGATGCATCAACTTTCTGGTGGACTTATTTTTGGGGCGTGCTGTGGGGCGTCGGCGGCCTAATGTATGGATTGGGAATGCGCTATCTTGGAATGTCACTTGGTAACTCTGTTTTGCTTGGGTTTACGTCTGCCTTTGGTGCCCTTGTTCCGTCTATCTATTACAACTTTCATTCTGTCCCCGGAAAAACAACTTTTAATGACCTTCTTTCTACGTCATGGGGTCGGATTGTTCTTGTCGGTGTCGTCTTATGCTTACTTGGCATTTACATCTGTGGCAGGGCGGGAGTAATGAAGGAAAAGGAATTATCCGAGGAAAAAAAGAAAGAGAGTATCAAGGAATTCAGTCTTGTAAAAGGTTTGATCGTTTGCATTATTTCCGGCATTCTCAGTGCCTGTTTTAATTACGGCATTGAGGCAGGCTCTCATATGGCTGAAGTTGCCAATCAAATGTGGAAATCGGCACACCCTGCCGAAAGCATAAATTTTTTGTATCGTAACAATGTCACCTATGTAGTATTGTTGTGGGGCGGGCTCACAACAAATTTCGTTTGGTGCATGATGCTCAATGCTCGCAATAAAAGTTTTGGTGATTACACAAATTCCAAAGCGAACCTCGCGAGGAATTATTTTTTCTCGGCGCTTGCTGGCACAACCTGGTTCTT
>VBAU01000318.1:4639-5541 GCA_005883855.1 Bacteroidota bacterium | reverse complement strand
TGGCGAAAGATTGCTGGAAGAAAGAAATAGCATTGTTGATGAACTGGAAATTTTAGCCGAGGGCTTTGAAAATAGCCGACGGAAAACAAAATTGATAAAAGTCTTGCCGGCTTACGGTATATTTAAGGAATTGATCAGCTACTACGGCGTATCCC
This sequence comes from Bacteroidota bacterium, assembly GCA_005883855.1. Lineage (GTDB taxonomy): Bacteria > Bacteroidota > Bacteroidia > Chitinophagales > Chitinophagaceae > VBAU01. The sequence continues at coordinate 5,386 of VBAU01000318.1, read as the reverse complement.
AACTAGTTAATCTGGCGGTTGAGAAAAAAATAAATTCATGGAAGGATTTTTTGCAAATTCTTCCGTTGCGCGCCAAGAGAAGTTCATGGGTGAATGTTGGTGGCCAATTGCTGCCCAGGGCCTCTCTGGATACCATGGTCAAACAACTTCATTCGGGCAAGATAAAAAGCTGGAACGAAGTACATGCCTTTTATCAAAAAAATGGCGACCTATACAAGGATCAAAAACTGCAGCATGCATTTGCTTCATTGCTCGAAATAAACAAGCTCACTCCGTCAAAGTTTAATAGGAAGGTTTTTAAGAAACTCCTTGAACAGGCGATCGCGACACGCGAATGGATGCTGAAAGCTATTTATGATTCGCGAGCCAAAGATCACCATAACGAATTTCGTAGAATGGTTTACGAGACCCAGGAGCAAATGGACAAAGTCCTGGGAAAATTAGATGAAAATACTTTCATCAACCAACAGGAAATGGAATTTCAACAGTTCAAAAGCCAGGCGAACAACCTTATAAGGTTATTTAAGTTGTAAACAAAACTCCCCGGTCGGCGGGGAGATTTCTTCGCAAACACTTCCTGAGCTCGCTTAATATTTCTTCTTCTTCTTTGATGTATCTGTTGACATTTTGTGTGTTGTATCCGTTGCCATGTTGTTCATAGTGTCTGGAGCCATTCTATTAGAAGTATCCGTCATAGTTGTGGAATCTGTGGTTGTGTCAGATTTTCCACTGTTGTTACAAGCAGCC
>VBAU01000318.1:488-4580 GCA_005883855.1 Bacteroidota bacterium | reverse complement strand
AAGAACCTTTTTCATTGTACTTTGATTTTGTGTTAGAAATACAATTGCCAAACGAATAGATTACAAGAATGAAACCAGAAAATATAGAATATTTTATTATTTCATTTTTTTCGGAAAAACAAGCGAACGGGCACACCTCGAAAATTGAATTTGTCCCGAAGCTGGTTTTCGAGATAATTCTTGTATGGCTGCTTGATATCGTCCGGAAAATTGCAGAAAAAGGCAAAGGAAGGAATGCCCGTTGGCAATTGCGTAATGTATTTTATTTTCACAGGATGACCCCTTACGACAGGAGGGTGATAGGCATCTATTGCTTTTAATATTGTTTCATTAAGCTCGGAAGTGGTTATTTTCTTCTGTCTGTTTTCATAAACCTCCAGCGCTGTTTCGATAACATTATAAATGCGCACTTTTGTTTTAGCCGAGATGAACAGGATTGGTACATCATTGAAGGGAGCTAACCTGTTTCTTAATTCTTTTTCGTAATCCCGCGCCGTATTAGTTTGCTTTTGAATTAGGTCCCATTTATTTACGAGTACCACAATCCCCTTCCCTTTCTTCGCAGCAAGGCTATAGATGCCGAGGTCCTGCGCGGTAATTCCTTTTTGCGCATCAATTATCAACAGGCACACCTCCGCCTCATCAATTGCTTTGATGGCGCGTATCACAGAATAGAATTCAAGATCCTCGTGTACTTTCGCTTTACGACGAATTCCAGCCGTATCGATTAGGATAAATTCCTTCTGGAAAAGTTTGTAATGAGTATGTATTGTATCCCTGGTCGTGCCAGCGATCTCGCTTACGATGGTACGCTCAGTCCCAATCAATGCGTTTAGCAATGAAGACTTTCCCACATTGGGCTGACCAATGATGGCAAACCGAGGTAAGGTCTTTTCTTCGGCGTCTGCCTGCGTTTCCGGGATCAAACTAGCTAGCGCATCCAGCAATTCCCCCGTCCCACTCCCGGTCATTGACGAAACATAAAACGTTTTATCAAATCCAAGGCTATAAAATTCGGCAGCCTCCAGCATTCGATCATGATTGTCCACTTTATTAACGACCAGAAAGACAGGCTTTTTACTCCGTCGAAGTATATCCGCCATGGCGTCATCCAGGTCGGTTATCCCGGTAGCTACGTCTACCATAAACACAATGGCATTCGCCTCATCGACCGCAATGACAACCTGCTTCCTTATTTCTCTCTCAAATATATCTTCACTTCCAGGTACAAATCCACCCGTGTCTATGACGTTAAAAATTTTTCCATTCCAATCGGCCATTCCATATTGCCTGTCCCGAGTAACCCCACTTGTGTCATGAACAATAGCCCTGCGTTGCTCCATCAATCGGTTGAAGAAAGTACTCTTTCCAACATTCGGCCTCCCAACTATTGCTACTGTGAATCCTGACATTTGATTGCTATTTGATAGAGCGAAATGTTTGTCGAAAATATTTTTTGCGGCAATTCATGGTGTGTAGTAATCAGAAATAAATTTGACATCCCCCTTATTACAGAAACTGATTAAACATAGCCATATTCCTTGAGATAGGTTTCATTGTCACGCCACTTTTCCCGCACTTTGACGAACAATTCCAAAAAAACTTTTTGCTGCACGAATTTTTCAATTTCTTCCCGTGCAGCCACTCCCAGTTTCTTGATCATTTTCCCACGAGCGCCAAGTACAATTGCCTTTTGAGTCTCGCGTTGAACGATGATCTCTGCTCGTATTTTTATCAGGGTCGCCTTCTCTTTATATTCCTGTACAACCACCGTGGTTTGATAAGGAATTTCTTCTTCATACAATTCGTATATTTTCTCCCTGATCAGTTCGGCAACAAAAAACCTTGTCGACAAATCGGTTATCTCGTCACCCTCATAATATTTTTCACCATCGGGCAGGAACTCAAGAATCATTTTCAACAGTTGCTCTTTGTACTGCGAACTTAGTGCTGACAACGCGATACATCGTTTGCAATAATTCTGAGCTCCAAAAAAGCTCAATGCCTCACTTGTTTTTTTGCGTCCAACAGTGTCAATTTTGTTGATCACAACAATAGCCGGAACTTTTAAGTTCAATGAGGAAAAGATTTCGTTACAAGCATCCCGGTCATCATTTACGTCAACGAGCAGTAAAGCAAGGTCGGCATCCTCCAGCGAGGCCTTTACCGCGTGCATCATTTTTTCATGAAGCTTGTACCTGGGTTCGATAATGCCTGGAGTATCGGAAAAAATTATCTGGAAATCGTTTTCAGTCAGAATTCCTTTAATGCGATGCCTCGTGGTTTGCACCTTCGATGATACGATAGCTAATTTTTCGCCCATTAGCAAGTTCAGTAACGTGCTTTTTCCCGCATTCGGGCGACCAAAAATATTTACAAAACCGGCCTTCATGCATAAAGTGTTTTGAAAACAAAAGCCTCTAACGAGGCTTTACTATTTGCGAAAGGGAAGATTCGAACTTCCGTCCGGCGGATGTGAGCTCCCCGCGCTCCTTACCTCGCAATAATTTCAGTCCAAATCCATTTCTCCCTCGCGCACTTTTTAACCTACATAAATCTTGGTGTGCCTTGCTGAATACAACACATAGACAACATATATAACATTAAAGACCTCTTTCGAGGTCTTTGTTGCGAAGGGAAGATTCGAACTTCCGACCTTCGGGTTATGAGCCCGACGAGCTACCACTGCTCTACTTCGCGATGTGGAGCGCAAAGGTAACCGGATACGGCCTATTAACCAAACAAAATTTAAAATTAACACTATGCCGCTGCCATACTTGCGCATTCCTCGGCACAGGCACGGCAGGCCTTTGCGCATTTCTTGCAATGATTCATATCATGCTTACTACATTCTTCGGCGCAGGCATTACAAACGTCGGCGCACAATTGGCAAATGGTGTTGGCATGTTCACTTTGAAGGATCATGAGCTGGGCGGCGGCTCTGCACATCGTAGCACATTCAAGATCCAACTGTATGCACCTTGCCATCATATCCACATCCTCCTCGTTTAAGCAGGCCGAAGCGCAATGGTCGCAAGCCACGGCGCACCGGACGCAGGCATCAATGCAACTTTGATATGTGTTATCCATCGTTTTCCTTTGTTACCGCAAATACCAAACCACAGAAAAAATAAAAGCTCTCACAGATGAGAGCTTTTTTCCGTCCTGTTTATTTTTCGATTACGACCGTTTTGTAACGTTGCTCGCGCCACTTGTTTTAATTTCCCGAATAAGCCCATCACCTTTATAATGGATGTCGCTCGCGCCAGTAGCACGTGCGGATAATTCTTTATTGACGGTAATGCTAATTGTGCTCGCACCCGTTGCATGAACATCACAATAATCTACTACCAGGTCAAATCCTTTAAAATCACTGGCTCCGGTAACGTCTAACTGCAACTGGGCCGCTTTGCCGGATATGTTTATGTCCGAAGCCCCGGTCACATCTACAGTTAACTTCTTAGCATTGATTGTTCCTTCTTTTAGATCACTCGCTCCTGAGAAATTAAGGTGGAGATCGTCGGCATTAATACTTCCCTCCACTCGCACATCGCAAGCCCCGGAAGCAGTCAACCTGTCGATATTCTTAAAGGATATGTATGCTTTCAATTTCATCTTATCACCATCAAATCCTTTCCAGAACTTTCCTTCTTTTTCAAGTCCAATCTTTAAAACACCATCTTTGACTTCAACCTTTATGTCTTTTCGATATTTTTCTTCCGTTGCGCTTACAGCCACCGCTTCTTCATTTCCCTGTGATATGAAAACGTCAAACGCGCTTGACACAGAAATCGCGTGGAAATTTTTTGCTTCCCTCGCTTCAGCATTCGGATCATTTACGGTCAATTGCGCACGCACAGAAATTCCAAATGCAAGTACTGAAAATACTAGTAGCAGCTTCTTCATATGTGAGATTTAAGATTAGTTTACTCTTTTAAATTTTCCCGAACCTGACGCGCTATAGTCCCTGATCAGACCATCGCCCTTTATATACACGCTTCCGGATCCACTGATGTGCGCCGAGAGTTCTTTCGTAACCGTAATTCTTACGTTGCCAGATCCACTGATGGAAGCTTTACAATAACCCGTCGA
>VBAU01000318.1:0-475 GCA_005883855.1 Bacteroidota bacterium | reverse complement strand
GATCAGAATTCTCAGCATTTCCCGAGAGATCGGCGTTGGCTGACCCACTTAGACTTAGGGATAATTGTTTTACATCCACACCAGCGTCCACATTGCCAGACCCGGCAATATTAATTTCCAGTTTGTCAGATTTAAGTTTCCCATCTACGTGCGTTTTACCAGAGCCGGCGGAGGACAGGTAATCAATATCCTTCGCTGAAACGTACGCCCTCATCTTTTTGGAATGCAAGCTGACATCTACATGAAATTTATTTTCGTTTTCAATGTATATATGGAGAATGCCGTTTCTTACTTCAGTGACGATCTTGTCACGAACTTTTAGTTCGTCAGCACTAATCACAACACTTTCCTCATTTCCCTGGGTTAAAAAAAGCTCAATACTGCCAGAAACCGCAACGCCATGAAACCCTGAAGCCGCACGCTTCTGAGCATTAGGGTCATTTATTGTTTTTTGAGAAAAAGCAGCGAAGGCAAC
>VBAU01000597.1:2582-3704 GCA_005883855.1 Bacteroidota bacterium | reverse complement strand
TTCGTTCGATCGTTTCCGCTAATCTGCCATGGATTTCGTTGTATTGGCTGTTTACTGTGATATCCATTTTAATGATCGTGATAATTGCCGCCTCAAAATTTCCGAGGGTTGAATTGACAGGTGAAGAAAAAGCTGGCCCCCTCCAAACACACCTCATGTTGTTCAAACGACGAGTAGTGGTTTTATTCTTCATCGGGATGATTGCTTACGTCGGCACGGAGCAAGGCACGGCAAATTGGATGTCGCAATTCTTATCAACTTATCATGGGTACAATCCGCAGACCACGGGAGCAAAAGCAGTGGCTTACTTCTGGGGCCTTATGACGGCAGGCGGAGTGATCGGTTTGCTTCTGTTGAAGATCATGGACAGTCGCAAGGTTTTAATCATCTTTACGATTCTTGCGCTCGCGTTTTTAAGCGCGGCCTTGTTCGGCTCAGCGAAAGTTTCATTGATCGCTTTTCCATGGATTGGTTTTTTTGCATCGGTAATGTACCCGATAATATTTTCGTTGGCACTTAACTCCGTGAGTGAACATCACGGCTCCTTTTCCGGTATTATGGTTACCGGAATTATCGGGGGCGCCATTGTCCCCCTAATCATCGGCTGGCTGGGCGATCACTTAGGATTACGAAACGGTATGTTATTTTTATACATCACGATGGGATATATTCTGAGCGTTGGATTTTGGGCAAAGCCCATCATAACCAATAAAACGATCAAGCTTTTTGAAAAAAAAGAAATGGCATAACATTTACTCCAAGATAAACCGAGCTATATGAAAAAACTTTTCTTCTTCTTACCGTCGATCGTATTGGCCTTGTACTCGTTCAGTCAAAGCAGGTCGGAGAATTTTCAATTGATCTTACATGACGATTGGAAAATGCAATCTTCGCTCACTGACAAATCAGCCGGCGCGCAAATATCACAGAAGGAATTTGGTGCCAACAACTGGTACAAAATAACAGTGCCCTCAACCATCATTGCGGGATTGTTGGCAAATAAAGAATACAACTTCGACCCATTCTATGGGACAAATTTTGAAAAACTGGCGGACAAAAGATTGGATCACACCTGGTGGTTCCGGAAAGAATTTGAGCTGCCTTCCTCGGAGAACAGCAAGA
>VBAU01000597.1:1465-2552 GCA_005883855.1 Bacteroidota bacterium | reverse complement strand
AGAATGTCATTCTAAAATTGCATGGCATTAACTATAAGGCCAACGTTTGGCTAAACGGCGTGTTGATAGCTGATTCAACCTCGATAAAGGGACCGTTTCGAATTATAGAACTCGATGTGACCAGGCAAATAAAGTATGCTGGCAAAAATGTACTTGCCCTGGAGATACTTCGACCCTTTGATCCCAATAAACACGACGGCGATCTTGCCATCGATTATGCAGATTGGATTCACTATCCGCCGGATTATAATGGGGGTATTGTCAACAACGTTGAGATAAAAACTTACGATGAGGTGGGTATAAAATATCCATTAGTTACTACAAAGTTTGATCTGCCCTCGCTGGACATTGCGCACTTAACAGTAGATGCCGAGGCAGTAAATCTTACAGACAAAGAAAAGGATGCAATTGTTAAAGGAAACATCAATGGTGATATCCAATTTCAACAACAAGTGCACCTGGCGCCGCATGAAAAAAAGCAGGTCACTTTTAGCTCTATCGACTTCCCCCAACTCAATATCAGGAACCCGCGTATTTGGTGGCCCTGGCAATACGGTAAACCAGAATTAAACAGAATTGAGATTTCCGCGGTGAACAATGGAAAGGTAAGCAACGCCGTGTCAGAAGATTTCGGTATCCGGCAGGTTACATCAGAATTCATAAATGATCAATCGAGGAAGTTTATCATCAACGGTAAACCAATAATGTTGCGAGGTGCTGCCTGGTCGCCTGATATATTCCAACGGCATTCAGTGCAAAGAGAAGAGCAGGAAATAAAGTTGGTTCGTGACATGAACATGAACATTATTCGTTCCGAGGGAAAGTTGGAAGATGATAACTTTTATGATCTGTGCGATCAAAATGGGTTGCTTGTGATGACGGGATGGATGTGCTGCGGAGCATGGCAATACCCGGAGAATTGGAATGGCGCCGAAAGAAAAGTTGCTATGGCATCAGACAGTAGCGTGATGTACTGGTTAAGAAATAAAGCGTGTATCATGGTCTGGCTGAATGGGAGTGATATGCCGCCGAGAGATGCGAGTGTTGAGAAAGATTATTTGTCTATTGAGAGTTACCTGAAATGGCC
>VBAU01000597.1:1015-1424 GCA_005883855.1 Bacteroidota bacterium | reverse complement strand
TGAACGGTCCTTATGACTGGGTGCCACCTGTTTACTGGGAAACTGATCCCAACAAATATGGTGGCTCGTGGAGTTTTGCCACGGAAATTTCTCCGGGTCCTTCTATTTTGCCTTACGAGAGCCTGGTAAAATTTATACCGAGGGATTCGATGTCGTATACTAACGGCACGTGGCTTTATCATTGCGGCACTATGAATTTTGGTAATACAAAAATCTTTGACAGCGCTTTGAACGAACGTTACGGGACATCTTCGTCCATAAAAGAATATATCGCAAAGGCACAGGTGCAAAACTATGAAGGGCACCGCGCGATGATGGAAGGATATGGTTTAAACAAGTACAAAACGGCAACTGGCGTTGTGCAATGGATGCTTTGTAATCCATGGCCCAGTCTGATCTGGCATACGTA
>VBAU01000597.1:0-932 GCA_005883855.1 Bacteroidota bacterium | reverse complement strand
CTTGACGGCTCCCTGAAATACTCGAACCAAATAACAACCGATGTGGATGAAGACGGTATAAAAAAATGTTTTGCGATCCCACCAATAACAGGTTTGTCCAGCGTTTATTTACTACGCCTAAGTTTGAAAGATTCAAAACAAAACACAAGAAGCATTAACTGGTATTGGTTGTCTCAAAAACCAGATCAATTAGCATGGAGCAAATCAAAATGGTACTATACACCGCAGTCCGGTTTCACTGACTTCAAACCTTTGAAAAATTTGCCCGCTACAACTCTGAACGTAAATTATTCAACGGACAAAAAAGAGAAGGAAACGAAACATCTCATAACAATTAAAAACACCGGTAAGGCCGTCGCATTCTTTGTGCATCTACGTGTTTTGAAAGACAAGAATGCCGATGATATTTTACCCGTTATTTTTTCTGATAATTACATTTCTCTTGCGCCAGGTGAAGGCAGGACAATTGAGTGTAGCTATGAAAATAAGGATGCGGTTGGGACCAAGCCGTATGTTTTAACCACCGGGTGGAATCTTAATGTTGCGGGCAGCAAAGCATCCGGAAATGCCGGGTTTGAAAAATAGACTTTGTTCAGATCGCAGGTAAGAAAAAAGATTCGATCAGTATTTACATTGACTATAAGCCGATGCCAAAAGGTGCGATACCTGTTGAAATCCCTAAGGACTGAATAAAACAATTACCTTAAAATCCGCGCAGGCGTATTTATGTTTTTCCTTCGATAGTTTTGAAGAAACCACATGATGGTAAAACTTGGAATAAAATCAGTACCCGGCAATATTTCTTCGATAAAATTACCTATCCCTCCCAGGGCACCTTTCCATCCTCCGAAACTGAGAAAGAAAATGATGGCTGAAATCGGAGCCCAAATGATGTCTGCAAATTCTCCTAAAAAAGGTATGGCATAAGTTGC
>VBAU01000317.1:5188-5409 GCA_005883855.1 Bacteroidota bacterium | reverse complement strand
CGTTTGTTTCAGCAGGTCCGACATATGAACCGATTGATCCCGTTCGTTTTATTGGAAACTATTCATCCGGTAAGATGGGCGTGGCTATTGCAAAGGAACTTTACAGCCGGGGTGCGGAGGTCACACTAATTTGTGGTCCGGGCAATATTGAGTCAGTTAACGGAACGCATTTTATAAGAGTAAATACCGCCGAGGAGATGTATGATGCTTGCACAAAGGCC
>VBAU01000317.1:969-5074 GCA_005883855.1 Bacteroidota bacterium | reverse complement strand
TAAAAACGCTTGGAGAACAAAAGAAGGATAAGCAGGTGCTTGTGGGCTTTGCCCTGGAAACAACTGACGAGAAAAAAAACGCCCTGGAAAAACTAAAAAATAAAAAGGCTGACCTTATCGTTCTAAATTCTTTAAAAGATAAGGGAGCCGGGTTTGGCAAGGACACTAATAAGGTAACTATTTTTGAAAAAGAAGGGAAGGTGTTTCAATTTGAGACAAAACCCAAGCAAGAGGTGGCCAGGGACATAGTGAACACAATAATTCAGTTATTCTATGCATAGGAAGACAATAATGATTCTTTTTTTCGGATTATGCGCCGTTTCATTAAGGGCCCAGGAATTACAAGCTCGTATCACGGTGCTCTCCGATAAAATTAGCTCCCAAATTGATAAGAAGGTGTTTAAGACCTTGCAGGCGGCGTTGGTAAATTTTGTAAACAATCGAAAGTGGACAAATGAGGCATACCAGACAAATGAAAAAATCAACTGTAGCTTTTTGATAACTCTTGATCAGGAGATCGGCGATAACAGCTACAAAGCAACCTTAACCGTTCAGGCGGCACGGCCTATTTACAATACAACGTACGAATCGCCAATAATAAATGTGCAGGACGCCAATATGAGCTTTCGGTACGTGGAATTCCAACCGATTGAATTCAATGAAAACCGGGTACAAGGGTCGGACGCCATGACGGCAAACCTGACAGCAATGCTGGCGTACTACGTTTACATTATTCTCGGAATGGATTACGACTCGTATTCTTTGCGGGGAGGCGATGCTTATTTTCAAAAAGCATGGAATATCGTAAACAACGCTCCTGAAGCGAGAGATATATCGGGGTGGAAACAGTTTGATGGATTGAGAAATAGATATTTTCTCGCAGAAAACATCAACAACAGCCGCTTTGCATTGATGCATGATGCGTTGTATGCTTATTACAGAACTGGCCTCGATAATTTTTACGAAAATGAGGAGTCTGCAAGGGCCGGAATTCTGAATTGCCTTAACAGTCTTAACCGCATCAATACCGAGAATCCCAATTCAATGCTTATCCAGTTTTTTTTCCAGGGGAAAAGCAATGAGCTGGTAAAGACATTCGGTAAAGCTAACCCTGATATGAAAAAAAGGGCGCGCGATTTGTTGATGAAGCTGGACGTTACAAATGTGAGCGCTTATAAGGATCTTAAATGAAATGTTTTTTGAGTATAGTTTTCGTTCTCCTTGTTTTTTCCTGTGCCATAAAAGAGAAAAAAGACAAATTTTTACCGGAAAAGAAAATGCGCGAAGTGATGTGGGATATGATCCGCGCGGATCAATATGTTACAGATTTCCTGCTTAGGGATTCGACAAAAAAAAAGAAAGACGAATCGGTTAAGTTGTACGATCAGATATTTCGACTTCATAAAACAACCGCTGACGAGTTTAAAAAGAGTTTGGCATATTATAGTTCCCGCCCAGACTTATTACAGCCCATCATTGATTCTCTTGCCACTCGTAAGAGCGAATTTCCGTCTCCGGGCGCCATTCACCCTCGCAAGGACTCGATTAAGATGAAACAGTTTGAGCACAAGTTTTTGCCGAAGCAATAAGTACAACTTTGCTAATTTTATCACTCATTATAGTTTATGAGTAAAGTAGTAGCTAACGCCGATGAAGCGATTAGGAACATCCGTGATGGCGCTGTCCTCATGCTGGGCGGATTTGGACTTTGTGGTATTCCCGAAAACTGCATTTCAGCGCTGGTGAGAAAGGGTGTGAAGGATCTTACATGTATTTCAAACAACGCCGGGGTTGATGATTTTGGAATCGGTTTGATGTTACAGAAGAAACAGGTAAGAAAGATGATCTCATCTTATGTCGGCGAAAATGCAGAGTTCGAACGACAATTGCTAAGTGGTGAATTGGAGGTGGAGTTGATCCCGCAGGGAACACTTGCCACCCGGTGCCTCGCGGCCGGGTATGGAATGCCGGCAATCTATACGCCAGCTGGAGCCGGTACTGAGGTGGCTGAAGGTAAGGAGATACGAAGCTTTAGTGGCAAAGAGTATTTATTGGAATACGCTTTTGAAGCAGATTATGCGATTGTGAAGGCGTGGAAGGGAGATACGGAAGGAAATTTAATTTACCACGAAACGGCCAGAAATTTCAATCCCCTGATGGCAATGGCCGGCAGAGTAACCATTGCTGAAGTTGAACACCTGGTTCCTGCAGGTGAACTTGATCCGGATTGTATCCATACTCCCGGGATCTACATACATCAAATCTTTCAAGGGGCGAGTTATGAAAAAAGGATTGAGCAAAGAACTGTTAGAAAAGCATAGATAAAGTTTCGTTATGGCTCTAACCAAAGAACAAATAGCACAACGTATCGCAAGGGAATTAAAGGATGGATTCTATGTGAATCTCGGTATTGGCATACCGACGCTGGTCGCCAACTATATTCCCCGGGGAATAAAAGTTGTATTGCAAAGTGAAAATGGGTTATTGGGCATTGGTCCGTTTCCCGAGCAAGGGCAGGAGGATCCTGATTTGATCAATGCCGGGAAGCAAACGATTACCACTGTGCCTGGTTCAGCATTTTTTGATTCTGCTATGAGCTTTGGAATGATAAGAGCTGGCAAAGTAGATCTTACGGTATTAGGAGCTATGGAAGTAAGTGAGAAAGGTGATATTGCCAATTGGAAGATTCCGGGGAAAATGGTAAAAGGAATGGGTGGGGCGATGGACCTCGTGGCCAGTGCAAAAAATATAATTGTAGCCATGATGCACACGAATCCGAAGGGCGAATCTAAGGTACTTTCTCATTGTACTCTCCCGCTGACAGGAGTGAGATGCGTAAAAAAAGTGGTTACCGACCTTGCCGTTCTTGATGTCACGGAAGCTGGGTTCAGGTTGTTGGAAAGGGCCCCTGGTGTGACCGTCGAGGAAATAAAATCAAAAACTGAGGGCAAACTCATTGTGGAGGGAGATGTTGCGGAAGTCGCGTTCTAGTTCTCAATCGATCAAATTGTTTTTAACTGCAAAAAATACCAGGCCGGCTGTGTTTTTACTTCCGAATCGTTCCATTAGCCGGTCCTTAATGGCTTCTACCGTTCGAGGGCTTATCTCCATTTTTTGAGCAATCTCCTGGGCGGTAAACTCCATGCAGATGAAGCGGAGGACATCTTTTTCTTTATCGCTCAAGGTGATTTCGCTGTTGAGAGAGGGGATAACCTTTTGCCTGGCATGGGAGCGTTTGAGTAAGATGCGGTTGACAAAGTTGTTGAGATAGTATCCCTTTTCGTACACTTCCATGATCGCGCGGCGAATTTCAATTGGCTCCGCACTTTTCAGCAAATAACCATTGGCGCCGTTTTCCATGAGATGGTACACGAAGCGTTCATCCTCGTACATACTTAACACGATCACGTAAATATTAGGGAATTGCTTGCTCACAGCTTTCGTTGTTTCAATGCCGTCTTTCCCCGGCATGCGCAGGTCCATCAATATAACGTCGGGTTGTGCATCGGAAATGCCTGCCAGCAATTCATCGCCGTTATCTGCCTCTAAAACAAATTTGATATTGGTGTAGGGACGGAGAGAAAGTATAACACCCTTGCGGAAAATTTTGTGATCGTCGGCGATGGCGACTTTTATGATTCCCATAGTTATCAGATGTTGGGTAAAGTTAGCGATTAAAATCGTCAGGATTCATAAGGATCCTCCTTCGGAAGTTCCAGGGTGATCTTGTAATAAGTTTGAGAAACATCTTTTTCAAAATTAATGTTACCGTGAACCACGCGCAGACGGCTGCTGATATTTTTCAAACCCAGGCCAATATTACTTTTGGTCAATTTTTCGAAGTCGGACTGCACAATTCCTCTTCCGTCGTGATGAATGCGCAAGTAAAATTTGTCGCCGTGCACATTTTGGGTGAGATGGATGAAGCTGGCGTTGCTATGTTTTAAAATGTTATTGATCAACTCCTGGATGATACGGAAAACCACCAACTCTTTCTCAGGCTTTAACCTGTCGCTGTAGTCATGGAAACGGCTGCTTGCATTAATAGTTCCGGAGCCACTTATCTTTTGAAAAAGATCACTGACCGCCGATTCCAGACCAAAAT